>JBJTNH010000001.1:0-15852 GCA_046073945.1 Aquirufa sp.
GAACCAAACAAACGCATCAAGTTGTCTTCCAAGGATACGAAGAACTGAGAAGAACCCACATCTCCTTGACGACCCGCACGACCTCTTAATTGTCTATCTACACGGCGCGATTCATGTCTTTCTGTTCCTATGATGGCCAAACCACCTGCAGCTTTGGATTCAGGACTTAATTTAATGTCCGTTCCACGACCTGCCATATTGGTTGCAATGGTTACTTTGCCCGACTGACCTGCTTCTGCAACAATCTCCGCTTCTCTGGCGTGTTGCTTGGCATTCAATACATTGTGTTGTATTTTTCGAATGGTCAATAATCGACTCAATAATTCTGAATTTTCTACCGAAGTTGTACCTACCAAAACAGGTCTTCCTTCTTCGACTAAAGCCTGAATTTCCTCTGCAACCGCATTGTATTTTTCCCTCACAGTTCGGTACACTTTATCTTCGTGGTCCTTGCGTTGAATGGCTCTATTGGTCGGAATTGAAACGACATCTAATTTGTAAATCGTCCAAAATTCACCCGCTTCCGTTTCTGCAGTTCCCGTCATACCTCCTAATTTGTGGTACATACGGAAATAATTTTGTAGCGTGATAGTTGCGTATGTCTGACTCGCATCCTCCACATTTACTCCTTCTTTTGCCTCAATCGCTTGGTGTAATCCATCCGAATATCTTCGGCCTTCCATGATACGACCTGTTTGCTCATCAACAATTTTAACTTTGCCTTCCACCGTGATGTATTCGGTGTCTTTTTCAAAGAGGGTATAGGCTTTTAATAATTGGTTAACCGTATGAATACGACTCGCTTTTTCATTGTATTCGCGGATTAAATGCTCTTTTTGAGTTAATCTTTCTGCATCATTCAATGAAGCATTTTTCTCGATTTTGTTCAAATCAATAGACAAATCTGGCAAAACAAAGAAATCTGGATTTTCCGTGTTGCCACTCATGAATTCCAAACCTTTTTCTGTCAATTCTACTTGATTGTTTTTTTCTTCAATCGTGAACAACAAAGGAGCATCTGCTTGTGGCATCAATTTTTGATTTTCTGCCAAATAGATGGATTCTGTTTCGTTTAATAATTGCTTATTTCCACTTTCAGATAAGAATTTGATCAAAGGTTTTGATTTAGGTAAACCTCTGAAAGCTCTGAATAAAGCTAATCCACCTTCTTTTTTATCCCCTGAAGCAATTTGTTTTTTTGCTTCTACCAAAAAGTTTTGGACAATTTGTTTTTGAGCCTCTACTAATTTTTGAACCCTAGGATTGAAGGCTTCAAATTCTTGTTCATCTCCTCGTGGAACAGGTCCAGAAATGATTAAAGGTGTTCTAGCATCGTCAATTAAAACGGAGTCAACCTCATCCACCATTGCAAAATGATGGGGTCTTTGAACTTGATCTTCAACGCTTCTAGCCATGTTATCACGTAGGTAATCAAAGCCAAATTCATTATTAGTTCCGTAAGTAATGTCTGCTAAGTAAGCATTTCTTCTCGCTTCCGTATTGGGATCATGTTTGTCGATACAATCCACCGTCAAACCATGGAACTCAAACAAAGGCGCATTCCATTCCGAGTCACGCTTGGCTAAGTAATCATTCACGGTAACTAAGTGAACACCTCTGCCAGCCAAGGCATTTAAATAGGATGGAAGGGTAGAAACCAAGGTTTTACCTTCACCCGTACCCATTTCAGAAATTTTACCTTGGTGCAATACAATACCACCTATTAACTGTACATCGTAATGTACCATGTCCCAAGTAATGGTATTTCCAGCTGCATTCCATTGATTCAACCAAATAGCTTGATCGCCTTCAATGACTACATTGGATTTTTTAGCAGCAATGAATTTATCCTCTGTTGTAGCTTGAACAACTAATTTTTTATTTTCTGTAAATCTTCTGGCTGTTTCTTTAACTACCGCAAAAGCTTGAGGAAGAATTTCCATCAAAACAATTTCTAATTGTTTATTGCGCTCTTCTTGTAATTTATCTATTTGCTGGAAGTACTTGTCTTTTTCATCGACATCTTCTGTCGCTTGTCCTTGCTCGTGCAATTGTTGGATTTGCGCATCAATATCTGCTAAAAAGTCTTTGATTCTACTTTTGAATTCAGTCGTTTTGTATCTTAAATCATCATCTGAAATAGACGATAATTTGGCATATTCAGTTTTAATATTTTCTACAATCGGTAAGATAGCCTTTATGTCTCTTTCCGATTTTGTTCCAAATATCTTGGTTACTGTTTTACTGATTAATGAAATCATTGGTTCAATTATTGGCCTCTACTCGGCGTTGTTTAAATACAAAACGCAATTTACCACTTTGAAATTTTATCTGTGCTATTTTCTTATAATTTATGTAAAAAAATAAATCGATAATATTATTTCATTGTGTCTTTGTGTTTAAAATTGAACACCAAGTCACAAAGTTTTAACATACTTCGTTTTTTGAAGTTGCCCCAAAATTCCTTTCTTTTGTGTTCCAAATTTGAATGAAATGTCAGAATATCCGATTCCGCCGAGAAGACCTCCTAGAAAAAAATTAAAAATGCCTTTGTTTGGTAACATGGGTGGGGGATCGAATTCAGGTGATACCACCTCGGTTTTTGGGATGAAAAATTTCACCTCCATGCTTTTTATTGTAGGTACGGTGGGACTTTTACTTCAAATGTATTTGCCAAAACTTTGGGCGGAAAAAATGTATGACACAGAAAGTGAAATCCGAGAAATGGAATTAGATGGAGCCATTCGGAAGAAATTCACCGATCCATCCAATCGAAGCGAAATCCATTATATTTTGATTGTCAAAGAAAAGACAGGCCGCAAAAAAATAGATTTGTATTTAGCCAAACCAGATTTTTTCGACCAAGTTGCGGTACCACAACGTTTGAAGAAAAAATCTGGTGAATTAGCTGTTCAGGTAACTCGATACAGTAAACCTGATACAATCATCCAAATTCGTTTTTAGAAAAACGAACGTAAAAATTTAACTGTTTCTGGTACTTGTTGCATCGATCTAGACGATTCGTCTTCGATCATATAGTGTTTGATACCGTTCTTTTTGGCAATTTCCATGATGTCTTTCATGTTTAATTCGCCGGTGCCTACCGTAACATCATTTTCTACATCACTGGATCCAAATTGATTTCCCGGAGTCCCGATTCTACGATCTTTGATGTGCAATGCTTTCCAACGGGTAGGATATTTTTGTAACCATAATGCAGGATTATGTCCTGGATGAAATACCCAATAAATATCCATTTCATAATTCACATACCTAGGATCTGTTTTTTGAATCAATTCATCCATCAAATAACCCAATTTATATGGTCTGAATTCATAGCCGTGGACGTGGTACAAGAATTGGTAGCCATTTTTGGCAAATTCTTTTCCTGCTTCATTGAAAACTTGAACCGTTTTATTTACGTCAGAAATGCCAAATTCATTGCCATTATGACCAATCCAATAAGTGATAATATAGGAAGAGCCTAAAAATTTTGCTCTATCCATGATTTCTTTTCGCTTGATGGGATCTTGTAATTCACCAAAATCAGCACCTACGGCGATCACTTTGATGCCATATTGGTCCATTAATTTTTTGTATTCTGGTAGACTCAAACCATAAGTGCCCGAAAATTCCACTTTTTTGAAGCCCATCGCTGCAATTTTGGCTATGGTTCCTGGAACATCTTTGGGGATATCATTTCTGAAACTGTATAATTGTACACCAACTTGCTCTGGACATTGGGCAATCGATAAAAAAGGAAGTGCTAATAATAATAGGCTTAGGAGTATTTTTTTCATAATTGATAAAATTGATTTTTCAAAAGTAAGTAAATAGCACATAGAGAAGTCTAAAATTTTATAAAAAAAATTCTAACTTGTCATCTTAAGCTTAATTACATATGGAAATTTCACGTAGAAAATTTTTAGGGGGTACCGCCCTAGGCTTGGCTGCATTTAGTATTGTGCCAAGACACGTTTTAGGTAAAGGTTATTTAGCACCTAGTGATCAATTGACCAAAGGAATTATTGGAACAGGAGGAATGGGAAGAGGGCATATTCCTTATGCAGGAACAAGAGTCGTTGCGATGTGCGACGTTGATACCAAAAATTTACAATTAGGTTTGGATCGTGTTGAAAAGGGCGTAAAAGCTTTTTCTGATTACAGAGAATTGATTCAACTACCAGAAGTCGATATAGTACATATTGCTACTCCTCCACATTGGCATGGAATTATGGCGGCAGACGCTGCAAAAGCAGGGAAAGATATTTGGTGTGAAAAACCCATGACCAGAACCATTGGAGAGGGTAAAAGAGTAACGGAAGCTGTTCAGCAACATGGCCGTATTTTTCGTTTAAATACTTGGTTTAGATTTGAAAATAATTTTTACGGAATGAATACTCCCGTAAAACCCATTAAGAAATTAGTCGATTCGGGAATGTTGGGATGGCCATTGAAAGTGACGATTAGTAAACATACAGGTTTCGATTGGAAGTTTTATTGGGTAGGTAAAACCGATTTGACACCACAACCTGTTCCTCCTGAATTAGATTATGAAAGATGGTTAGGGCCAGCGCCTTACAAGCCATATAATGTGCATCGTACACATCAAACTTTTAGAGGTTATTGGGATTATGATGGAGGTGCTTTGGGAGATATGGGCCAACATTACATTGATCCTATTCAATATTTCTTAGGAAAGGATGATACAAGTCCTGTTTACATTGAAGTAGATGCGCCTGCACAAGATGCAGATGCAGTAGGTACTTTTAGAAGAATCACTTACACTTATGCTGATGGTTGTCAAATTGTATTGGATGGTGAAGCAAAAGATGAAAAAGTAGCCTACATTGAAGGTCCAAAAGGGAAATTGTTCCGTAATTTCAAATGTGATATTCCAGATTTTGAAAGAAAATTAGCAGAATTTCCAGATCCAGTAGATCAGCAAACGGATTTTGTGGACTCAGTGAAAAATAGAAAAACATTTGCTTTAAATGATCAAAACGGACATAAATCTTGTACCGTGGTTAATCTAGGATTGATCGCGATGCGTTTAGGACGAAATTTGAAATTTGATCCACAAACTCAGCAATTCGTTGGTGATGAAGAAGCCAATCGCTTAATCGATCAACCTATGCGTGCACCTTATACTATGTAATGAAATGAAAACGATAAAAATAACATTGCTCTTAGGCGCTGGCTTACTTTTTGGCAATCCAAATAGTTTATTAGCGCAAGTTCAAAAATCGAATACCCCTGTTTATGTGAATGATGCCGAGCGAAGTTCTCGCGTTCAAGCTAATTTGAAAATCATTCAAGAATCCAATGATATTGCTCAACAACAAAGAGCGATGCAAGCTTTGCAATCCATCGGTCAAGCTGAATCTGTGGATGTCATTGTTCCCTTCTTGAAAAACAGCTATTTGGCTGGGCCTGCTGCTCGGACCTTATCTAAATTGTATCCATACTCCAAAGACATGGTGGCAAACGCTTTGTTAGGCGCTTTGGAGTCGAATGAGTCAAGTACCCAAATTCATGCGATTCAAGCTTTGACGGATATTCAACTGTCTGCTGCGTCTTCTAAGATTCAAGCTTTGTACCCTCAAACTGATTCAAGGGTTAATCAAGTCATTTTAAAAGCGCTTTCTAAGTTGGGACAAAGTGCTTCTGCGGCCTTATTAGCACAAGAAGCAAAGAAAGTGAATTTCACTTTTGATCCTGCGCACGCAACAGATGCTTATGTAGAATTTCTAAAAGCAGCAAAAGATTCTAAGTCATTGCAAGCGATTTTGACAAATAAAGATGCTAAATTAGACGATGCGCTTACCACAAAAATTTTGTCTAGCATTGCCAATTTATCGGCCAATCCTACGGCAGAATTTTTAAAGATTTATTCGAATTCAAATCTTGAAATTGGATTATCTGCTTTGAAAAAATATCTGAAAATCGGCGGGAAAAAAGATATTTTGGCTTTAGCTCAATCGTTCAAAACATGGAATGAAGAGAAAAAAAGCAAGTTCGTTGAATTTGCTGCCTTACAAAAAGCGACTTGGACCTTAGACTTTTTAAATAATGTGACGGGAAGTGTGGCGCTTAATTCACAAGTTGTAAAAAGCCTTTTGATTCTTCAAAAGGAAAACGCTGTTGTGAAAGTTTGGAATATGGCAGCTCGTCAAGACTTAGATGCCATGATGGTTGGTTCTGCTTTGGTTACAGTAAATGCCAATGATTTTTTGTCCGCTCAATTGAAGAATTATGCCAATTTAAGTGCAAGTCAAAAATCCTTAGCCTTGATTTATGCCTCTGCTCGTCAATGGACTTCAGTGAAAACAGAGGTTTGGAAAGCAGTGCAGTCGAATGATAAAACGCGTGCTGCAGCCTATTCTGTTCTTCCAAAATGGGTAGATTCCAATGATTTTGAGATTATTGCTGAAAAATTATCCATAACATCAGAACCAGAAGAATTAAAAAGTTTACATGCTTGCATGCTTCAAATATTGAAAACTCCTGGTAATTCTTCTAAAATCACTGCCTATGCCAAAAAATCCAAGCAGCCTTTGAATTGGATTCCTTATATCAAGGAAGTGGATGCTTTGGATTGGTTATATTCTGTGGCAAAGAAAACCTCGAACGAAGATGCCATTGCGGCATTGGTAAATGTTAATGCCAAAGCTTTTCAAAATCCTACTCAACAAGTTTTACGCTTTAGAAATGCCTTGGATTTGACTAAAAACCTTGAAACAAGAGAGACTATTTATAAGCTTTTGGCGAAAAATAATACCTTGAGTTCCATGCGAGTTTTATATAAAGGCTTGAAAGAGCAAGGGATGAAGCAAACGGCTGCCGAAAGTTTGTTGGCTGTTTACACAGCGAATCCAGATTTTCAAAGTGCGATGACCAAAGAATGGTTGCAAGAAGCCTTGTCTGCCATTACAAACCCTGAAAAACGCGCTGAAGCTCAAAAAGTATTGGGCTCTACGCCATCTGCTCGTGGATTTTATTCCATGTTTAATGGAGTGGATTTGACAGGTTGGAAAGGTTTAGTGGCAAATCCAGTTAAACGTAGATTAATGTCGAAAGATACCTTGGCTTTGTTGCAAAAGAAAGCAGATGAAATCATGCGTACAGGTTGGTATGTGAAAAATGATGAATTGCATTTTACAGGTCATGGAGAAAATCTATGTTCAGTGAAAGATTATCAAGATTTTGAAATGTATGTCGATTGGAAAATCGAAAAAGATGGCGATGCTGGAATTTATTTAAGAGGTTCTCCACAGGTGCAAGTTTGGGATTTAGCTCGTGTGAATGTAGGTGCCAACGTAGGTTCTGGAGGTTTATACAATAATCAAATCAATCCAAGCAAACCTTTAAAAGTTGCCGATAATCCGATTGATGAGTGGAATAGTTTTCATATTATCATGCGTGGAGAGCGTGTAACGGTTTATTTAAATGGAGAAAAAGTGGTGGATAATACCATTTTAGAAAATTATTGGGATCGAAAAAATCCAATTTTCCCGATGGATGCTATTGAGTTACAAGCGCATGGAAATCAAATTACTTACCGTAATATTTATGTCAAAGAATTAGAGCCACAAAAAGCTTACACTGTTTCAGAAGAAGAAAAACAAGCAGGTTTTGAGCCATTGTTTGATGGAATTAGTTTGTTCAATTGGACAGGAAATACAGTGGATTATGTGCCAGAAAATGGAGAATTAGCCATTTATCCAAGTAGAGGCGGCAAAGGAAATATTTATACCAAAAAAGAGTATGGCGATTTCCACATGAAGTTTGATTTTCAATTAACTCCTGGAGCCAATAATGGATTAGGTATTCGTGCTCCTTTAGAAGGGGATGCTGCTTACAAAGGAATGGAATTGCAAATTTTAGATAATACAGCTCCTGTTTATGCGAATTTACAACCTTATCAATACCACGGATCCGTGTATGGAATTATTGCTGCCAAACAAGGCTTCTTAAAACCAGTTGGGGAATGGAATCAGGAAGAGGTGATTGCTGAAGGAAATCATATCAAAGTGATTTTAAACGGGGAGGTTATTTTAGATGGCGATATTGCTGAAGCGACAAAAAATGGAACTCCTGATCATAAAGAGCATCCAGGATTGTTTAACAAAACTGGACATATTGGGTTTTTAGGACATGGTTCAGAACTTCGTTTTAGAAATTTACGAATCAAAGAAATTGTACCCAATACTAAGAAAAAGCGTAAATAATAACTTTCAATCTCATTGATATGGAAAAGATAGAATTAACAGTTAATCAAAAAAAGGTAAGTTTGGAAATAGATCCAAACACTCCTTTATTGTGGGTTTTGCGCGAGCATTTAGATATGCAAGGCACAAAATTTGGTTGTGGAATTGCACAATGTGGTGCATGTACCGTTTGGTTAAATGGAGAACCTATTCGTTCTTGTGTCATGCCGATTTCTTCTGTGAAAGGGGCTAAAATTACCACCATTGAAGGATTGGATGCTCAAGCAAAACATCCTGTTCAAGTAGCATGGGATGAATTAGATGTTCCGCAGTGTGGATATTGTCAAGCAGGTCAAATTATGACCGCAGCAGCTTTGTTGAAGAAAAATCCAAAACCAAGTGAACAACAAATCATAGATGGTATGTCTGGTAATATTTGTCGCTGTGGTACTTATCACCGTATCAATAAAGCGGTTAAAAGAGCCGCTGAAATAGCTTTGAACACTTCAAAAAAGAAATAAGATGAAAACTTCAAGAAGAGCGTTTATTCAAAATACGGCCTTAATAACTTCGGTTTTTTCCATAGGTTTTGATTGGTTTGGGGCAAATGCTAGTCCCATGGAAGTGGCCAATGCTGTTGTAGATGCAGATCGATTTAATGCATTTTTATCCATTAATTCTGCTGGTAAAATTATCTTATATTCTCCGAATCCAGAAATTGGACAAGGGATAAAAACCGCATTCCCCATTGTTGTAGCAGAGGAATTAGATGTTGATTGGAAAGATGTGGAGGTTGCTCAAGCCAATTTGGATACCGTAAATTTTGAGAGACAATTGACAGGTGGGAGTGGTGCTTTGAAGCATTCGTGGGATCGACTTAGAAAGGCGGGTGCAACAGCAAGGCAAATGTTTGTTCAGGCGGCTGCACAGCAATGGAATGTTGATGCTAAATTATGTTCTACCAAAAGTGGATTTGTCATTGGTCCCAATAAAGGACAAAGGGCGTCTTATGCATCTTTGGTGGAGGCTGCAAAAAAATTACCAGTTCCTACGGAAGTCGCATATAAAAATAGAAAAGATTATCAATTAATTGGCAGTTTTGTCAAAGGAGTCGATAATAAGAATGTCTTAACTGGCAAGCCTATTTTTGGAATTGATTATAAAAAAGATGGGATGGTTTATGCCCAAATTGTACGACCAGCTTCTTTTGGAAGTACCTTGAAAAGTTTTAATGCAGAAAATGTATTAAAAATGCCAGGTATTATCGAAGTTGTAAGTTTTAAAAATAAAGTAGCCATTGTTGGTAAGAGTACATGGGAGATAATGCAAGCTAGAAAGCGTTTGATATGTGAATATGATTTTCCTGTCACTAAAGAAAGTAATTCTACACATCAAAAATGGTTTGATGAAGGAATGAAAACAGATAAAGCTACGGTTCAGAGAAAAGATGGAGATGTGAATGCTGCTTTTGCAAAAGCTAGTAGAATCATTGAGGCAACCTATGAATGTCCATTTTTACCGCATAGTCCTATGGAGCCTATGAACTTTTTTGCTGATGTTAAAGAGAAAGAGGCTTTCTTGGCAGGTCCTACCCAAGTTCCACAGTCGGCACAAAAAGCCGTTGCAGCATTGGTTGGATTACCAGAATCTTCGATTCAGGTAGAACTCACGAAAATGGGCGGAGGCTTTGGGCGTCGATTGAGCAATGATTATGCATTGGAAGCGGCTGAGCTTTCAAAAATGATCAAAAAGCCAGTTAAAGTAATTTGGACGAGAGAGGATGATTTAACGGGTGGTACTTATCGTCCAGCTGTGCGTTATCATTTTAAAGCTGGTTTGGATGAGAAAGGTAATGTTACGGCCTATTATTTGCGAGGAGTAGGTTTGAATGCAGGTAATAATGTCCGACAAGACAATTTCCCAGTGGGTGCCATTGAAAATGTGTTGATTGAATCTGTTAATCAAAATTCAGCAATCACCACAGGGCCTTGGCGTGCTCCGATTACCAATTTCTTAGCTTATGCTGAACAAGCATTTTTGGATGAAATAGCTGAAAAATCAGGAAAAGATCCAGTGCAAATGCGTTTAGATTGGTTGGAGCGGGCAAAATCTAACCCAATAGGCAAGTTGACGTATGAACCTGATCGTTTTATTGCTGTGATTAAAGAAGTTGCAGAAAAAGCTCAATGGAAAAAGAAAGCAGGAGTGAAGCAAGGATTTAGTGTATATTTTTCCCATTTTTCATACGTCGCTCAAATTGCAGAGGCGCAAGTAAAGGATGGAAATCCACAAATTACCCATATTACAGCAGTAACAGATTGCGGAGAAGTCATTAATAAAAGTGGTGCAACGAATCAGATTTTTGGTGCGATTGTAGATGGATATGGTCATGCCATGTTTGGTAATTTAGAATTTGTGGAGGGTGTTCCCCTTCAAAAGAATTTTAATGATTACCGACTAATCCGAGGCAATGAAGTCCCTAAAATTGATGCTTATTTCATCGATAATGGAATTAGTCCCACAGGTTTAGGCGAACCTGCTTTACCTCCAACAGGTGGTGCAGTGGCCAATGCCATGTTTGCTGCAACAGGTAAAAGGTGGTATAAACAGCCGTTTAATAATTAAGAAGAGAGAAAAGAGGAAAGAGAAGAGAGAAATATAGGTAGGAGCTGGCTTCGAGAACCTCAGTCACCGAGTTTTCTCTCTCTTCTCTCTTCTCACTTCTATCTTCTCTCTTCAAAAATAGGATGTCCTCAAACAAAAGCATCATTTGGTTAGATAATTTACGCGTTCTGTCAACACTGGCAGTGGTGATTATTCATTCCTCAGTGAATATTTTGTTTAAATTCGAAAAGGTTTCTTTGGAACATTGGTGGATAGCCAATTTTTATGATGGATTTTTTCGTTTTTGTGTACCCATTTTTGTGATGCTTTCGGGGGCATTGATTTTGCCTAAAGAGGAGGCGATACCTTTATTCCTAAAAAAGAGTTTTCAACGTATTTTAGTGCCTTTCTTTTTTTGGCATTGCGTTTATATGTTCTTTAATTGGCAAGTAAGGTATCGGGGAAAACACTTTCAATTTGATCAAGGTTTAAATTGGATTATTCAACAATTTCAAGGATATAGTTCGTATCATTTTTGGTATATCTATATGTTGATTGGATTATACTTGTTCATTCCAATTATTGGAAGATGGGTTCGGAAAGCAAGTGAAAGAGAAATAGAATACTTTTTATTGATTTGGTTAATTACTTTATTGATTAACTATTCTGAATTTTGGGGATTTAGTACCACCATTAAACTACCTTATTTTTCTGGTTATTTGGGATATTTGATTTTAGGATATTATTTGAAAATGAAAGAATTTAACCCTAAGAAGGCGATGTATTTCTCTTTGATGGCTATTGTCTTGGGTTCTTCTTTTACGCTTTGGGGAGCTTATGTGGCGACAGTTGAAATGAATAAATTGCAAGGGCAATTTTATCTTTATTTTGCTCCTGGTGTTGTTTTATCAACTATGGGTGTCTTTTTATTTTTCAAATATCAAAGCATTCAATTGCGAATTTTAAAGCCATTTTTCCAATTTGTAAGTTCTCACAGTTATGGAATTTACATGGTACATATTTTAGTTTTATTTTATCTGGCAAAATTAGGTATTTACCACAGCATGTTGCACCCAATCATAGGAATTCCGTTAACTGCTCTTTCTTGTGTTGTTGTTTCAGGAACTATTATTTTTCTATTGCGAAAATTGCCATTTGGGAATTATTTCGCAGGTTAATTAAAATAAAAAACCGACTCAAAATGAGTCGGTTTTTTTAATCAAACCTATTTAATCTTTATTTATACATTAAGTCAAATCGATCTAAATTCATCACTTTCGTCCAAGCGGCTACAAAATCTTTTACAAATTTAGTTTGTGAATCTTTGGTAGCATACACCTCAGCCAAAGCACGAAGCTCTGAATTTGAACCGAAAATTAAGTCCGCACGGGTAGCTGTGGCAACAGTCGCACCCGTTTTTTCATTTTTACCCACGTATTCTTCTTTTGTCTCGTCTGTTGGTTTCCAAGTAGTCCCCATTTCCAATAAATTAACAAAGAAATCATTCGTTAAAGCATCTTTCTTGTTTGTGAAAATTCCATGCTTAGATCCATTGTAATTGGTGTTTAAGGCACGCATACCTCCAACTAATACAGTCATTTCAGGTGCAGTTAAGGTTAATAATTGCGCTTTGTCAATTAATAATTCCTCCGTTGCAATTGTATATCTCGTTTTTGAGTAATTACGGAATCCATCGGCCATAGGTTCTAACAGGTTGAAAGAATTCACATCTGTTTGATCTTGACTAGCATCCATTCTACCTGGCGTAAAAGGAACCTTGATGTTTTGTCCAGCATTAGCTGCCGCTTTTTCTACCGCTGCACTCCCGCTCAACACAATTAAATCAGCGATGGAAACTTTCTTTTTGCCTGATTTCGCGTTGAAATCTTTTTGAATTTTTTCTAAGACTGCCAATACTTTTTCTAATTGTTTTGGATTATTCACCTCCCAATTACGTTGTGGCAATAAACGAATACGTGCTCCGTTTGCACCTCCACGGCGATCTGAGTGACGATAGGTTGACGCAGAAGCCCATGCCGTAGAAACTAATTCACTGATTGATAAGCCAGAAGATAATAGGCTTTTCTTTAATCCTGCTATGTCTTGTGAGTTAATTAACTCATGATTAACAGCCGGAATTGGATCTTGCCAAATTAACGACTCTTTCGGTACTTCAGGTCCTAAATAAGTTGAGCTAGGACCCATATCGCGGTGCGTTAATTTAAACCACGCTTTTGCAAATGCTTTTGCATAGACTTCTGGATTTTCAAGGAAATTGCGTGATATCTTCTCGTAAGCAGGGTCAACACGTAAAGCGATATCCGTTGTTAACATGGTTGGCTTATGGAAAGTGTTTTTGTCAAATGCATCCGGAATGATATTTGCGCTATTTTTTGCAATCCATTGGTTGGCACCTGCTGGACTCTTCTCAAGGGACCATTCGTTATTGAATAACAATTGCAGATATCCGATGCCCCATTGCGTAGGAGTGGAAGTCCAAGTTACCTCTAAACCTGATGTAATGGCATCTTTTCCTTTACCTGATTTATACGTACTTTTCCATCCTAAGCCTTGTTGTTCAATACCCGCAGCTTCTGGATCCGCGCCTACATTCGTGGCTGGTCCAGCACCGTGCGTTTTGCCAAAAGTATGTCCACCTGCAATCAAGGCAACAGTTTCTTCATCATTCATTCCCATACGACCGAATGTCTCACGGATATCTTTTGCCGAAGCTGCTGGATCTGGAACGCCGTTTGGACCTTCTGGATTCACATAGATTAAGCCCATTTGAACCGCAGCCAAAGGGGTTTCCAATTTGCGATCACCTGAGTAACGATTTTTATCATCCAACCATTTTTTCTCTGAACCCCAATAAACATTTTCTTCCGGCTCCCACACGTCTGTACGTCCACCAGCAAAACCAAAAGTTTTAAAGCCCATTTGCTCCAGAGAAACATTTCCTGTTAAAACCATTAAGTCTGCCCAAGAAATTTTATCCCCGTATTTTTGTTTGATAGGCCATAACAAACGACGTGCTTTATCTAAATTGGTATTGTCTGGCCAGCTATTTAGCGGAGAAAAACGCTGTTGGCCAGCTCTAGCACCTCCACGTCCATCACCGGAACGATAAGTACCCGCACTGTGCCACGCCATACGAATAAATAGTGGACCATAATTGCCGAAGTCGGCTGGCCACCAATCTTGTGATTTGGTTAATACCGCTGCTATGTCTTTTTTCAAAGCAAAATAATCCAAGCTTTTGAATGCTTTGATGTAATTGAAATCGGGTCCCATTGGGTTTGATTTCTCTGAATTTTGACGAAGCATGCCTACATTCAATTGGCTAGGCCACCAATCTTTGTTTGTTGTAGCAGATGCTCTCGTTCCAGTATGTGGATTGATGCCAGCATGTGGATTTGTTCCACTACCATGTGGATTAGCTCCACTACCATGCGCTGATGAGTAATCTTGTGCGTTAATGACTCCAGAAAGGAGTATGCCGCAGAGAATGAATAGCTTTTTCATATGTTGATTGTTTTGTTTTCAAAAATTTAGGACGAAACTAATGAATCTATATTGATAGATAAAACTGAATTTATCTATATTTGTTATAGAAAAAATCTATATCAATGAATATCCATCAATTAGAATACATTTTAGCCGTAGATCAATTTAAAAGTTTTAGTAAAGCTGCCGATTATTGCCACGTTACACAGGCTACTTTAAGTGCGATGGTAAAGAAATTGGAAGAGCAATTAGATATCGTAATTTTTGATCGTAAATCGAATCCAATTGTCACCACAGATAATGGCCGGTTGATTTTGCAGCAAGCCCAACAAGTCGTTGCCCATGCCAATGCCTTGCTAGACTCATCTAAATCCATTCATCAGAAAATTGAAGGTCGTCTTAAAATTGGAGTCATTCCGACAATTGCAAGTTCTATGATACCCATTATTTTAAAACCCATGATGGACAAGTATCCTAAATTAAACCTGGAAATTTATGAAGTGACGACGAATCAATTGGTTAAAAATTTGTTGGAAGGGAAATTGGATATTGGAATTTTAAGTACACCTATTTCTAATCATGATTTGGAGACTAATTTATTATATGTGGAAGAATTGAAGCTTTATGGATTTTTCGACGGGAAAGAAAAAACAATCAAAAAATCTGATTTGGCAAATCAGCGCATGTTTTTGTTACAAGAAGGGCATTGTTTAAGGGATCAAGTGATTCAGCTATGTGATTTAAAGAAAAATAATTATTTACCACAAAACCTGTTGATTGAGTCTAATACTTTTGATACACTTTTGAATTTAGTGGATGAATTTAAAGGGATGACCGTTTTACCTACTTTATATATCAATCAATTGAATGAAAAACGTCAATCTAATTTGTTGGTTTTGGAAGATGGTCAATTGCAAAGAGAAGTGAGTTTAGCATTTTATCGACCTTATGCCAAATGGAATATTATTCAACAATTCACAAAAGATATCGCTGAATGGGTTGGGGCTGAGTTAGGAAGGTTGTAAGGAAGAGAAAAGAGAAAAGAGAAAAGAGGAGACTTTTACCTCTTACATCATACATCATACTTCATCTCGTTAATCGATACAAAACACCCATCGAGATTTGTTGAGAAAATTGCCAATTGGGGTCTTGGTCATAATCTTTGAGTAAGATGGCTTGTAAGTTGGCATTGATGTATTTATTCACTTTCATGGTGATATTCGCATCAAAACGATGCACAAGTCCATTCGGTTGACTGACACGGAAGTAATCAATTAACGTAGAATAACGCGCTTTTAAATTTACATTTTCAAAAATGTCTCTTTCAATATTAAATAGAATTTGAAGAACAAATTGATTTCTAATGTTGTCTCCTTTTTTCTCCAAACCAAATAATCCAGCACGAGAAATTCGTTCATCAAAGACAAAAGTTTGACGAAGTGATCCTATACCAAAACGAGAGTAAAAAGATTTGCTTGGATGTACTTCAAAACCCAAGGAAGTCGTCAGATAAGCTGGAGCAAATAAGCTG
>JBJTNH010000002.1:0-17880 GCA_046073945.1 Aquirufa sp.
TACGTAGGTAATAATTGTGCTAAATAGGGAAAATCAACCGATTCAACTTGATAGCCTTGCGACTTCAACAATTCAACTTTGGCAAAAAAAGCTTCTTTTATTTCAGATTGTAAACTTGGATGTTCAACAATTTCTTTGATATAAGCAACCTTATTAGTAGATGTATAATCGACAGTAACTTCATTAACCAAGGTACTATCTTGTCCATCATCTCCTGAGATAATATCTAAAACCAACTCTACATCTTCAATGTATTTAGACATTGGGCCAATAGTATCAAAGGAAGAGGCATAAGCAATTAATCCCCATCTTGACACCATTCCGTACGTCGGCTTTAAACCAATAATTCCACAAAAAGAAGCTGGCATTCTAACAGAACCACCTGTATCTGTTCCCAAAGAGACTTGACACATATCAGCCTGAACAGCAACTGCAGAACCACCTGAACTTCCTCCTGAAACACACTTAGGATCAGCAAAATTCTTTACTGGACCAAAGGCTGAATTTTCATTCGTAGAACCCATACCAAATTCATCACAGTTTTGTCGCCCAATGATTATTGCATCTTCATCTATCAAACGTTGAACCGCGGTGGCTGAAAATGTCGATTTAAATTGACCTAATATTTTACTTCCAGCAGAAGAATGATGATTTTCGTAACAAAGTAAATCTTTGATACCTACTACTAAACCTGCTAATTTACCAGCAGACTTTGACGCTATTTTTTGATCAATAAGCTTTGCTCTTTCAATTGCTTCTTCTTGGTAAACTTCTAAAAAAGCGTTTAATCCATCATTGTATTTTTCAATATTGGTTAAATGATTTTTTAAAAGATCAAGACAAGAAAACTCTCCAGAAAGCAATTTCTCCCTTAAAACATGGTAAGGAGCAGATAATTTATTCATTAAAAATACGGGTTCAATAAAACACAAAAGCATAGTTGAAAATACATTCAACTATGCATGTAAAAGGGAAATAGAAAATTTTATTTCTTATCCTCGTCTAGTTCTTTTGTAATTTGATCCTTCACTTCATTTTTAGCATCTTGAAATTCGCGGATACCTTTACCTAAACCTTTCATTAATTCAGGTAGTTTTTTACCGCCAAAAAACAATAAGATGGCTAAACCAATTAGAAGCATTTCACCTCCACCGAAATTATTTAAAAACAAAAATATAGTTGCTGTGTTCATTTTTTTAAAAATTAAAATTTTGTAAATATATTCAATACTACTTAAAAATCCTTATTTATACTCATTAAGTTTATCAAATTCATCCAATTCATTTTTGATAGATTTGGCCACCCAAATCAATAAGGCCAAATCATCGGTAAAACCAATTAATGGCAAAACATCTGGAATAAAATCAAAAGGTGAAATAAAATAAATCAATACCGCTACAATTTTCACTAAAGTCTTGAAGGGTATCTTTTTATAATCCCCCGCTATATACGCTTTTATCATAGCACTAAAAGTAATAACATAATGATTCATCAATTGAACGATAGATTTATTATTACCTATTGCCACCTGATTAACCTTCACCAAAGCCTCTTTTATTAATCGAAGAAGACCCAACTTATCTTTTACAAGAATATGCTCTCCTTTTTCTAATGATTTTTTAAAAAAATTGGATGATATTATCTTATCTAGAAACGTGATTTGTTCACTCATAAATTCAATTATATCTTTAAATATACAAAAAACAAGTATAAAAATAAATTTCTTGACCTTATTTATCCCTTATAACGAATATTTCAATCAATTATTTGATGATTTGTATTAATTTTGCCAATTATAAATTTATACAAAATTCCTAAAAATTTAAATAATGAAAATTACTGTCGTAGGAGCTGGAGCTGTAGGTGCAACATGTGCCGATAACATTGCTCGCAAAGAATTAGCTGATGAATTAGTTTTATTAGACATCAAAGAAGGTATTGCAGAAGGTAAAACGTTAGATATGTTCCAAACCGCATCTTTGTTAGGTTTTGATACAAAACTTGTAGGTTCTACCAATGATTATTCAAAAACAGCTAACTCTGATGTAGTTGTTATTACTTCAGGATTACCTAGAAAACCAGGTATGACACGTGAAGAATTAATTGGTGTAAATGCTGGAATTGTTAAGAGTGTTGTTGAAAACATTTTAAAATTCTCTAAAAACCCAATTATTGTTATCATTTCAAATCCAATGGACACAATGACATATTTGGCTAAATCTGTTGCGGGTTTAGACAAACACAGAATTATTGGAATGGGAGGAACTTTGGATTCTGCTAGATTTAAATGCTATTTAGCTAAAGCAATGGATGTTTCAATCAATGATATCCATGGAACTGTAATTGGAGGTCACGGTGATACAACTATGATTCCTTTAAAGCGCTTGGCTACTTACAATGGTGTACCAGTTAGTCAATTCTTAGATGCAGACACTTTAGACAAAGTTGCTGCTGATACAATGGTGGGAGGTGCTACATTAACTGGATTGTTAGGAACTTCAGCTTGGTATGCTCCAGGTGCTGCAGGTGCTGCATTAGTGGAAGCCATCGTTAGAGATGAGAAAAAAATCATGTCTTGCTGTGTTTCTTTAGACGGAGAATATGGTCAATCAGATATCTGTTTAGGTGTACCTGTCGTTCTAGGAAAAAATGGTTGGGAGAAAATCGTAGATTATCAATTAACGGAAGATGAACAAGCTGCATTCAACAAATCAGCTGATGCAGTTAGAAATATGAATTCTGTATTAAGTACATTAAGTTTGTAATTGAGAATTTTTATATAATTAAAGAAGGTGATTGGAAACAGTCACCTTTTTTTGTGGAAAAAAGAAAAGAGACGTAAGATGTATGATGTATGATGTAAGACGTAAGAGAAAATTCATTTTCTCCTACCTCTTAACAATAGGAGAATCATTCTAAATTATTAATTCCACTCCCTACATCTTACATCATACATCTTACATCTTACATCAAAAATCATTTCGACCGAATAGCTGTAACAGGATCCATTTTAGCAGCAACCCACGCTGGAATAATACCAGAAAGAATTCCAATAAAACTAGAGATAAATAAACCTGTCAAAATATTTCCTAAGGATAGCTTAAGAGGTAATGCTTCCTGAGGTATTAAAGTAATCAGAACAACCAATCCAATACCTACCAATCCTCCAATTAAACTTAAAAAAACAGCCTCAAATAAAAATTGAAACAAGATGAAATAATTCTTGGCCCCTAATGACTTTTGAATACCTATGATATTTGTTCGTTCTTTAACTGATACAAACATAATATTAGCAATACCAAAACCACCTACCAATAATGAAAAACCAGCAATTAGGGCTCCTGCAATATTCAAAGCAGAAAATACACCATCAAAAAAACTTTGTAATCCATCCAATCGATTAATAGAAAAATTTGCATCCTCTTTTGGCTTGATAGATCTTAAGCTTCTCATCATTCCAGTCAATTCTCCCTCTAATTCTTCTTGTCCAAGGTCCGAATCGAATGCTTTCACAGCAAAATCTGGTGCAGGCCTATCTTTTTGAAAAATAGCAGAAAAAGTGGAATAAGGAATAATGACTTTTTCATCTGGGCTTCCCCCAAAGTTTAGCATATCATTTCCTTTTTTCTCAATAACTCCGATAACAGAAAATTTAATTCCATTTATTTTAATTTCCTGTCCAATTACATCCTCCTGGCCAGAAATCAAATTTTCAGCCACTTTTGCCCCAATAATTACCGCATTCGCTGAATTTTCAGATTCTATGGGTAAAAAATAACGACCTGTTTCAATAGGAATAATGGATATTTGATTATAGTCATAACTAGCTCCTGTAACATTCGCATCCATGCTATTACTACCTCTGCTTAAGGTTACAGTACGTCCGTTGTCTACAATTGCAATGGCCTGTGCAGATTTTAAATTTTCCTTTAAATATTTAAATTCTGAATACTTCATTTCAGGCCTATTTAAATATTTCCACCAAGGATAATTATTTGACATAATCCAAGGCCATTTACCAACATACAAAACACCTGTACCCGCAAATGAGTCTATTTCACTTCTGATTTTACTATTTAAGGAATCAACTGCTGTAAAAACAGCAACAATCGCGAAAATCCCAACACTTACACCTAATAATGACAAGGTAGTTCGCATTAAATTGGATCTTAAAGCCTGATAGGCAAAAATTAAACTCTCTAATACTTGTCGGATAAACTTCATGAATATTGATTAATCTTCAAATGTACTAATCAAACAGCTAAAATTTTTGATTATGGTATAAAGTGATTCAATAATCCTTGAATGGTTATATGGTGGTAAGATTGGATTTTACTAACTTTAAGGCACGAAAGTAAAATTATGGCTTGGAATTCAACTGATTTAAAAAATTTAGAACTTCATTTTGAAGGAAAATTGTTTTTCAGTGACTCGTTAAAATCAAAAATAGCCAGAAAAATATATGCCACAGATGCATCAGTTTACCAAGTACAACCTAAAGCTGTTGCAATCCCTCAAAGTCACAAAGACATCAAACGTCTCATTCATTTTGCTTATAAATCGAAAACAGGCTTAATACCAAGAGGCGCAGGCACTTCATTAGCTGGTCAAGTTGTGGGTGATGGAATTGTCGTTGAAATTGCTTCCGATTTATCTAAAATAATATCTTTAAATAAAAAAGAAAAATCGGTTTGGGTAGAACCTGGAATCATTAGAGATGATTTAAATAAACATCTGGCTCATGCCAACTTATTTTTCGGCCCAGAAACTTCCACGGCTAATCGCGCCTTATTAGGAGGTATGGTTGGAAATAATTCATGTGGCTTACATTCCATTGTTTGGGGAAATGTAAGAGACCATTTATTAGAAACAAGAGCCTATTTATCAGATGGAAGTGAAATTCATACTCATCCACTAACGAATGAAGAATTTTACAAAAAATGTACTTTACCCAATCTTGAAGGCAAAATTTATAAAGAATTACATCGAATTCTTAATAACGATTCCATCAAGGAATTAATCAAAAGTTCATTCCCAAAACCCAATATAAAAAGAAGAAATACAGGATACGCATTGGATGCATTGATCGACATGCAACCATTCAATCCAGAAGGACAACCTTTTAATTTATCTGCCTTAATTGCTGGTTCAGAAGGTACATTAGCAATCGTTCATTCCATGAAATTGAACTTGCTTGATGTTCCAGAAAAAGAGGTAGCCTTGGTCTGTGTACATTGTTCTAGTCTACATGAGGCAATGTTAGCCAATTTAGTTGCATTAGAATGCAATCCTACCGCATCCGAATTAGTCGATGACTATATTTTATCTTTCACTGTTGGCCATCCCCAATTCAAAGAAGATCGATCTTTTATTGAAGGAAATCCAGCTGCCATTTTGATGGTAGAATTTAGGTCATCAAGCATTCAAGACCTCTATGCAAAATTAGAAGTGTTTACAAATAAATTGAAAGAGAAAAATCTATCTTATGCCTCTCCTGCCCTATTTCAAGATGATATCAATAAAGGATGGAACATTAGAAAAGCTGGACTAGGCCTAATTAGAAATTTAATCAGCGATGATCAAGCGGTCAATTTGATAGAAGATTGCGCAGTGGATCCACATGACTTACCTGATTATGTCAATGACATTTCATCATTGTTGGACAAACATCAAGTAAAAGCAGCGTATTATGCTCACGCGGGTGCCGGTGAGCTTCATATTGAACCATTTCTTAATCTTAAATCAGAAAAAGGAATTCAATTATTTAGAAGTATTTTAGCAGAAACCGTTGAAATTTTAAAAAAATACCAAGGTTCATTAAGTGGAGAACATGGAGATGGGCGATTAAGAGGTGAATTTATTCCTATATTAATGGGAAAAGAAATGTACCAAATTTTTAAAGATATTAAATACCTATTTGACCCTAATAATTTATTAAACCCCAATAAAATTGTTGATACCCCACCCATGGATCAACATTTTAGATTTGAAATAAGTAAACAAAAACCTGAAAATACGCGCTTATTTTATGATTATGGACCTATAAAAAGTCCTCTCGCTTTAGCAGAAAAATGTTCGGGATCAGGCGACTGTAAAAAGACTGCTTTAAGCGGTGGAACAATGTGTCCAAGTTTTATGGCAACATTGGAAGAAAAAGACAGCACTAGAGCCAGGGCTAATATGCTGAGACAAGTCCTATCCAAATCCTCTAACGATTTTTCAAATCCTGAATTAAATGACATTTTAGATTTATGCCTTTCTTGTAAAGGATGTCAAACTGAATGCCCATCAGGAGTAGATATTAGCAAACTAAAAGCTGAGACCTTACAACAAAAATACTTGGAATCAGGAGTGCCATTCAGGACACAATTGATCGGAAATTTTCCAAAGACACAACAATTAGCAAGTAAATTTGCGCCTTTATATAATTTCATCATATCATTTCCAATATCAAGTTTCTTCATCAAGCGAGTGATGGGATTTGCTTGGCAACGAAGTCTTCCAAAAGTACATTTTACAAGCTTAGTAGAATGGTTTAGTCGTTACATTAAAAAACAGCCACAATCGCAATTTAAAAATGGATTTGTCTATTTGTTTGCTGATGAATTTACCAACTTAAATGATGTATCTATTGGTAAAAAAACAATTCTCTTATTAAATGAATTGGGATATGGTATTCAAATCCCCAAAAACCTAAGCAGCGCAAGAAGTTATATTTCAAAAGGAATGTTAGCGGAAGCAAAAGAGATAGCTAATAAAAATATTCTACTACTTCAAGAAATTATTAATTCGGAATCTCCTTTAATTGGTATTGAACCTAGTGCTCTTTTAAGTTTTAGAGATGAATTCCCCAATTTAGTTGATGAAGATTTAAGAGATATAGCGAATAAAATTAAACCTAACTGCTTATTAATAGACGAGTTTTTGGCCAGAGAAATAAAAGCTAAAAAAATCCACAAAGAACAATTTAGTCAAGAGGAAAAAAGTATTCTCTTGCATGGACATTGTCATCAAAAAGCCATTGCAGGTCTAAGCACAACACGTATTTGTCTTTCTTTTCCAGAAAATTATCAAGTTGAATTAATGCCAACAGGCTGTTGTGGAATGGCTGGTTCATTCGGTTATGAAAGTAAGAAATTTGATTTATCAAATAAAATTGCCAATCTCGTACTATTTCCAAAAATTTTAGAAGCCAAAGGAACAAAAACGGTTGCAAGCAATGGTACATCTTGTAGGCACCAAATTAAAGATGGAATTGAACATGATGCTTTTCATACAGCTGAAATAATGTATGACGCTTTAATAAACAAAACAATCACACTATGATTCAATTTAATTTATCATTATTTGTTGAAAATAGCATACACGAAAATGCAATTCTTGCACTTCAAAAAATAGTTATTCCTGAATTAGAAAAGCAAAATTTCATTGATCAAATCTATCTTTTTGAAATTGAATCGCATCAAGAACCTGATTCCAAAGGATATAGTTTACAATTTTGGCTACCTAATTTTGATGAAGCTCAAAAAGTTTATATTGAATCAATTATTTCTGAATTTTTCTTACAAGAATTTGCTAACCAATACGTCTATTTCCCAAGTCAATTGAGAAAAATTTAAATCCATTCAATAGGTTCTATCCCATTTTGAACCAAATAAGCATTGCACAGTTTAAAATGATCATTCCCGAACCAATTTCCTTGATTGGCTGACAATGGAGATGGATGCGCACATTCTAATACCAAATGCTTGGACCGATCGATGGATACACCAATTTTTTGAGCATAATTACCCCAAAGCATAAAGACTAAATGCGATTTTTCTTGGTTAAGAACTTCAATGATATAGCTGGTCAAATGCTGCCAACCTAATTTTGAATGAGAAGCTGCTTGATTTGCTTGAACAGTTAAAACCGAATTTAATAACAAAACTCCTTGATTAGCCCAAGAACTAAGATTCCCACTCGATTTCTCAAAAATAGGATTATATTCTCTTTCTAATTCTTTAAAGATATTTTTCAAAGAAGGAGGTAATTCAACTTGATCAGGAACCGAAAAGCATAATCCATGCGCCTGCCCAGCTCCGTGGTATGGATCTTGACCAATAATAATTACTTTTGTTTCATCAAAAGATGATAAATTTAAAGCATTAAAAACCAATTCCATGGGAGGATAAATTACTTCTTCCGAATTTCGTTTATTTAATTCTTCCTGCAATTTTAGAAAATAAGATTGCTCAAATTGATTTTTAAGCTTCAATTTCCAATCGTTAATTAATAAATCAGGTAAATTTACATTCATATATAAAATTAAATTTTTTCAATATGCCAGAATCAATCTATAATGGATTTTATATTGCTGTAAAAACCAATCAAATTTTAGATTATGAGATTCAGAAACCTTATAATTACTATTATTCCTACCAAATTACAATCAAAAACTTAAGCGAACAACCCGCACAATTAATTAGTCGATTTTGGAAAATCATAGACGGTGCCGGAAATGTAGAAAATGTAAATGGCTTAGGAGTCGTTGGAGTACAGCCTGTTTTTGAACCTGGAATATCTTTTACTTATAGTTCAGGATGTCCTTTAATACACTCGGTTGGACAAATGAGCGGACATTATAATTTCCTAAATCTAGAAACAAAATCATCTTTCAAAGTAATAATTCCTCCATTTGAATTAATTCCCTCTTTTGCCTTAAATTAATGTATTACTTCTTAAAAAAAATAAAATTTCATTTTCAGTCTCAAACCTCTCATGGCCTGCATTCGCCATTTGTTTTTGATTTATATAATCAAGTATTAAACCCTCTTTTGAAAAATAAATTTGACACTCAAATTGCAATAAAAAAATTAGAAAAGTACTTCCAATGCCCCTCAGAATACTTTAAAATGGATATCAAACAGAACGGAAGTTTAATCTTGATTATCGACAAAAACAACATCGATTCCTTTCAAATGGAATTAATAGAAAACCCTCATAAATTCAAAAAGTGCATTGCAATCATTGAACAACCTCACAAACACATAGAAACAATTTGGCAAAATCTAAAAGTTAGTAAAGAGGTAACATTTTCAATAGATATTTTTGAAATGGGCTTATTAACTTTTGAGAAAATCGCGCCTAAACAAGATTTTAAATTAAGAAAACTAAGCTAAAATTGGTTTTATCACTTTACCAGCTACATCTGTTAATCTAAAATTTCTACCTTGAAAAGGATAAGTTAGCTTTTCATGATCTAAGCCCAAAATATGTAAAATTGTTGCTTGTAAATCATGGATATGAGCACGACCTTCAACACCCGAGTACCCAATTTCATCCGTTGCGCCATAAGTAAAACCTTTTTTAACCCCTGCTCCTGCCATCCAAATAGTAAAGGCATCGGGATGATGGTCCCTACCCATAAAAGGCGCTGGTTTATTATCTCTATTTTCTTGCATCGGGGTTCTTCCAAATTCTCCACTCCAAACAACCAAAGTTTCTTCCAATAAGCCTCGTTGTTTTAAGTCAAACAATAAAGCACTCATTCCTTGATCCGTTTGTTTACATTTATCACGTAAACCAATTTCTAATGCTTCTGAGGCATTTGAACCATGAGTGTCCCAACCCCAATCGTACAATTGAATAAATCGCACTCCGTTCTCAGCCAATTTTCTTGCCAACAAACAGTTGTTGGCAAAACTAGGTTGACCAATGGTTGTACCATATAAATTATGAATATATTCTGGCTCATCAGCAATGTCCATCACCTCTGGTACTTCTGCTTGCATTCGAAAAGCCATTTCATATTGTGAAATCCTTGTCAAAATTTCAGGATCTTGATATTCTTCATATTCACGATGGTTAATTTCATTAATGGCGTCGATGGTATTTTTTCGAATGTCTCTAGAAACATCTTTGGGATTTTCTACAAATAATACGGGCTCACCAGTAGATCGGCAATGTACACCTTGGTAAATCGAAGGTAAAAATCCACTTCCCCAAATACTTTTACCTGCCTCTGGGTATTTATTTCCTGATGTTAAAACGATAAATCCAGGTAAATTAGCATTTTCAGATCCAAGACCATATACTGCCCATGATCCCATTCCGGGACGACCCAACCTAGCACTACCTGTTTGCATAAAAAGCTGAGCAGGTGCATGATTAAATTGATCTGTGTACATGGCTTTCAAAAAACAAACCTCATCTACAACCGTTTGAAAATGAGGCAAATAGTCGGAAACCCAGGCACCTGATTCTCCAAATTGATTAAATTTACCTTGTGGACCTAACATTTTAGGAACCCCACGAATAAAAGCGAAGGTTTTACCTTTCAACAATTCAGAAGGACAATCTTTTCCATGCCATTTAACCAATTCAGGTTTGTAATCAAATAACTCTAACTGAGAAGGTGAACCAGCTTTGTGAATGTATATAACGCGTTTTGCTTTGGGAAGAATTTCAGAAATTTTTGTAACAACATCTTGGTTTTCAGGTATAGAACTATCACAAGATCCTAACATAGATCCTAAAGCCATCATACCCATTCCTGTACTACACTGACGAAGAAAATGTCTTCTTGTCAAGTAATCAAATGCTCTCTTTTCTAATTCTTTTTCCATTTCAATTACATTTTGGTAACAAATTCATCCAAATTTAACATAGCGCTTGCTACCATTTCCAAAGCTTTCAATTCAGCAATTTGCTTGAATTTAGCCTCTTTTGAAAAGTGTATTTTACCTGTTTCAAATAAATGCGTTAACGTTTTTAAATCTTTGTCATTAATGGAATGCCAAAACATTTTAAAATATAAATTTTCAATTTTTTTCTCCAAACTAAATTGACTTTGTTTTTGCATTTGTAAAGCCAAATTTTTAGCAATTTCTACAAAAACAGGATCATTTAACAATACCAAAGCTTGTAATGGAGTATTGGTACGTATTCTTCTTACCATACAGACCTCCCTACTTGGTGAATCAAAGGTAAACTGACTCGGGTAAGGTCCTGTTCGACGGGTAAAGATATATATAGCTCTTCTATATTGCTCGGAAGTGGAATCTTGTTTCCATTTTAAACTTGAATTTACTGCCTGCCAAATTCCTTCAGGTTGATAAGGCATGATTGGTTTACCATACATTTTTCGATTCAACATACCTGCAACCGCTAATGCTTGATCTCTTACTTGTTCGGAAGAAATTCTAAAACGGGGCCCACGAGCTAAAAATTTATTCGATGGGTCTATTTCCATCATTTTTCTACTTGATTTGGAAGATTGTTGATACGTAGCTGAACAAACAATTTCTTTGATCAGTGGCTTTGGCTTCATATCATAGGTGAAAATAAATTGATAAGCCAAATAGTTCAACAAATCTTGGTGAGAGGGTTTGGCACCTTGAGAGCCAAAATCCTCAAGAGTTTCAACAATACCCGTTCCAAAAATTTGTTCCCAAAAACGATTCGCCACATTGCGCGCAAACAAAGGATTATTGGAATCCGTTACCCATTTGGCTAAACCTAATCTATTTCTAGGCCATTCATCTTTGAATGGATGCATAAAACCAGGAACATTCGCTTGAACCTCTTTACCCAACATTAACCAATTACCCCTCGTAAAAACATTTGTTTTACGTTTGTAATTATTTGGCATTTCTAAATAGATCGGAAAGTTATCCGTTTTGACTGTCAACAATTCCAAGAAATGTTGATAAGACTCCTTAGAAAGATTAATTTTTGGCATGAAGGCAAACCACGAAATTCTAAAAACATCTTCTGCCTTGCCTGCCAACGTACTATTTTGTGCTTCTAAATAATAATCCTTTCTTCCGATAGATTTAGGCCATTTGATGGTCAAAAATTTTGGTTTGGAAGTGGTATCTAACTTGGTTTGAAAAATAATTTTTCCGGTTAAACCTCCTTCTCGGATTAGCAATTTTCCTTTGGGATTCTTTGATGTATATTGAATCAATAATTGCGCAACTGAATCGGTTTTAATATTGGGAATTCTACATGTACCTGTATTTCTCAAACCGATTTGCACTCCGCCCAATAAAGCACCATTGATGAAATTATCAGCATAATGTGCATGAAATCTAGGTTCTAAAAATTTAACAAATCGATTGATGTATGATTTTTCAACCTGTGACAAATTGGAAATTTCATTTTGAAAAGCCAATAATTTATTTAAATCTTCTGTTTGATTAAATTTCCGAATATTAGGCGCCTCATCACCAGTATCTTCATCGCGTGTATTATTCAAAAATGCCATAAATTGATAATACTCCTCGTGCTTAATTGGATCATAAGGATGGCTATGACATTGTACACAAGAAAATGTTGTCCCATGCAAAGCATCCCATGTGGTATTGACACGATCTAAAACCGCAGCAACTCGGAACTCTTCATCCACAGTTCCTGTTTCATCATTATTCATCGTATTTCGATGAAAACCAGTAGCGATATAATCGTCATCGGTTGGATTTTTTAATAAATCTCCAGCCAATTGTTTTTCTACAAAATCCTTGAAAGAAATATTAGCATTAAATGATTTTATGACCCAATCGCGGTAAGGCCAAATGGTTCGACCATTGTCTTTTTGATATCCTCTACTATCTGAATAACGAGCTAAATCTAACCATACGGATGCCCATTTTTCACCAAATGCGTTCGACTGTAATAATTGATCTACAAAAGCTTCATATTCTTTTTGTGAAGAAACTTTTTCAAAATCTTCCACCATTTTTGCTGTAGGCGGTAATCCCAAAATATCCAAGGATAATCGACGAACCAATACAAATTTTTCTGCTTTCTCTGAAGGCGATAATCCTTTTTGGTGCAATTCTTCTAGAACGAATTCATCAATGTTATTTTTAACTGGATATTCTTTCCAAAATTGAATTCTTTCCCAAAAACTTAATGCTGATGGAATAATTGGCTTAACAATGGGTAAATACGCCCAATGTGTCTCCCATTTTGCCCCTTCTTTGACCCACTGTGTCAAAATTTTAATTTCCCCCTCTGTCAAGGGTTCTTTATTCAAAGGCATTCTCTCATCCACATCTTTTGCATGTAAACGGGCGATAAATTCAGATTTTTCAGGATGAAATGGAACAATGGATGGTTTCCCTGAAGCCGTTTTTTGAAAAGCTTCTTCTTGAAAAAGCAAGCTAAATTTCCCTTGTTTTTTTACACCACCATGGCAAGAAATACAATGTTTATTTATGATAGGCTTTACATCTCTTGCATAACTTAAGTTACTTGATTCACTTTTTAAAGAGGAAAAATACACTCCAAAGCTTACAAGTAAAATAAGGACCAAAAACCAATATAAATTACCTTTTCTCATTACGATTAACTAGTATGATATAAAGCGACAAAGTTCAAATTTATACTGAATTTAAACAAAAAAAGGTGACAATAAATTGCCACCTTTCTGAAATAATCATCGAGTTATATTAAACTGGTTTTGCAACCTCCACCATAACTCTTTTACCTTTGATTTGTGCTCCAGACATTTTTTCTAAAACAACATTGGCGTATTCTTTAGGAACGTCCACATAGGTATGCTTGTTTTCAATTTGAATTTGTCCCAGCACATTACCTGGAATGCCAGATTCTCCAGCAAAAGCTCCAACAATGTTCGAAGGTGAAATTTTCTCGTTAAATCCAATATTAACAAACATTCTAACCATGTTTTCGTCCGAACGGTAAGGTTTTCCCTCTCTATCCATTCTTGGTCCACGTGGTCCACGGTCACGGTCTCCACCACGGTCTCTATCTCTTCCTCCACGATCACGATCTCCGAAACGGCCACCTGAGGATTCTCTTTCGAAACGTCCACCACCTCTTCTTGAATTGCGATCATCTCTATCTCCTCTATATCCACCACCTCTTTCTTCTCGACCATATTTTCTCGACTGACGTTCAAATTCTCCGTCTAAGTTTTCATCTGCGAATTCATTCTTTTGAACTCCCATATTCATCTTAACAAGAGCCGAAACAACTTGTTCAGTTGTATGTCCAGCATGTTGCAAAGACTGTAGTACATCATCAAACAATTCTAAATCGCCTGCCTGAATCGTAGAAGCCACACGTTCGATAAACATGCCTTTCTTTACTCCAACTACATCAGAAAAAGATGGAATAACACCTTTGTCAATTTTAACTTTGGTGTAGTTCATGATTTCGCGCAAACGATTTCTTTCTGAACCCACTACCATCGTAAATGCTTTACCGAATTTACCAGCTCTACCTGTACGACCAATTCTATGTACGTAATACTCTTCGTCTAAAGGAATGTCATAATTAATTACAGCATCTACATTATCCACATCTAGACCTCTGGACGCCACATCTGTTGCTACCAAGATATTAACTGCGCCAGATCTAAAACGATTCATTACTTGCGTTCTTTGAGTTTGTCTCAAATCGCCATGTAAACCTTCTGCAGAATAACCACGTAAAACCAATTCTTCTACCACTTCATCTACACGTTTCTTCTGATTACAGAAGATAAGCATCAATTTAAGGCCATAAAAATCAATCAAACGGGTCGTAACTTCCATTTTAGCACGCCCCTTCACATCAAAATACAATTGCTCGATATTGACGTTGGTAATTTCATTTTTTACAACTTTAACCAATTTAGGATTTTGTAAAAAACGAGAAGTTAAAGCCATGATAGGCTTCGACATAGTCGCTGAGAAAAGAACTGTTTGACGCTCATTCGGAAGTTCTTCCAAAATACTTTCAATATCTTCTCTAAAACCCATATCTAACATCTCGTCAGCCTCATCCAAAACGATCATAGCTGCTTGATTCAATTTTAAAGCTCTACGCTCAATTAAATCAATTACACGACCTGGAGTACCCACTACGATGTTTGCACCTGCTTTCAAAGATTTAATTTGACGCTCAATTGAATCACCACCGTATACAGTAGTCACCCAAACACCTTTAGTAAATTTGGAAAGTTTTTTCATTTCTTCAGTTACCTGAAGTGCCAACTCTCTGGTTGGACATAAGATGATTGCTTGTACATATTTCTCAAATGGAACTATGTGCTCAATCATTGGAATCCCAAAGGCTGCAGTTTTACCTGTACCAGTTTGGGCCTGACCGATAACATCACGGCCTTCTAAAACAAAGGGAATAGCTTCTGATTGGATGGGTGAAGCGAATTCAAAACCCATTTCTTTTACAGCTTCTTGTATCCCTTCCGACAATGGAAGAGAATCAAAGCGAATTTGTTGACTCATTTTTTTATTTTTAATTAGGATGCCCGAACACATCCATAATTAACTCTTGCCGATTGCCCCCTATTAAATAAAGGAAAGGAATTTTTACAATACTATGTAAAAAGAGTTGTGAGGATGTATTTGTACTTATTAAGCACAAAGATACCTGAATAAATAATATAAAACAAATTAATTGTATTATTTCAATAATCAATTACTTTTGAAACTCGAATACAACTTGACTATTTAAGGGTTTGGAGTCATCAGCTTTAATACCATTTGAAGTAGTAATTACTTCAATCCTTTTAGGGGATAATCCTTCGCCTACTAATCTATTTTTCAACATAAACCCTCTTTTAAGAGCTGATGCACTACCATTTTCTGAAAATGTGTATAATTTCAATTTGACTTTTTTGAAATTATTTAAACCTTCTACAAATCGTTTGAAAAAATAATCAGGAGCTTTAATAATTTGCTCAGTTTCTTGATTAAATGAAAACTCAGTACAAACAACTTGTAAGGATTCAACTTGACTTGAATCTGTCAAATAAGGATGAATTTGAACTAAAGCAGAATTTTTGGGAACCTGGAACTCCTTCCCTTTTGGCCAAACTAAAGTCACCAACGAATCATTTTTTATACGATTTGAATCGAGGACAGCTTTAGTTAAACTATCGTTCAATTTATTCAATGAATCCATTGGAATAATTTCTTCAACATCCACATGACTGTTATCTATATCTTCACTTTTATTATTAAAATAAAAATATAAACCTGATGCAATAAGCAATGAAATGATCAGTGAAGCAATAACAATAGGTTGCAGCAAAAGAGGTCTTTTTTCTTCTTGATTATTAACAGAAGAATCAGAGTCATCTGATAAACTTAAAATACTAGATGAATCTTTGTATATCTCCGATAAAATCAAAATTTCGTTAATCGATTTCTGAACCTTTTCTGGTACATTTCCATTGAAAATGGAATTCTTATAATTAGAAAAATACTCGACATACGTTTTCCAATCAATAAGAACAGTTTGATATTCTTCCAACAAAAATTCGCCATAAAAAGCATACACTAAGGAAAGTCCTTTTAAAACAAATGAACTCCTGCACGATAAATTCTGTGACATAGCTGTTGCTAAAGCACTTTTTTTATCAGGCATTAAAACACCCATTAATGATTCACCATAATCAACAATCTTTTCAATTGAAACATTTGTCGTATTGGCATTTAAAAGAACAGATAGTTCATTACTAGGAATTGGATGATGTTGTATAAAATTTTGTAAGGCAGAAAATCTAATTCGATTACGAGTTAACTTTACCAAACTTGCTAGGACGATCGAATTCCAAACTGGTAAAATATTTTCAACCACCTCTTCTTTTTCATTTAAGATTAAACTTAAATTTTTAAGAATATTACTTTTATCCTCTTCCTTAAAAATATTTAAAATATTGCTCATGTCTTAACTTATTCAAAAACAAAATTACTTTGATTAATACAATTAATCACATTATTTACAGCTTATTTTTATAATTTTTAATAAACAAAAAAATGGATTTTGTACATTTGCAAAATGAAAAAAGTATTATTCATAGATAGAGATGGAACTTTAATTGTTGAACCAATTATAGACCAACAAGTAGATAGTTTAGAAAAGCTTGAATTCCTACCCAATGTAATTTCAAATTTAAAAAACATCTCAACAGAAACTGATTATGAATTTGTCATGGTAACCAACCAAGACGGTTTAGGAACAGCTTCTTTTCCTGAAGAAACATTTTGGCCTGCCCAAAATAAAATGCTTCAAGTCTTTCAATCAGAAGGAATATTATTCGCGGACATTCACATCGACAAAAGTTTTCCAAACGAAAACCTTCCCACCAGGAAACCAGGCACTGGGATGTTAACAAAATACTTCAACGGAGAATATGATTTAGAGAATTCAATTGTCATAGGAGATAGATTAACCGATGTTGAATTAGCCAAAAATCTTGGTTCGAAAGCTATCTTAATGGGGAATTTAGAAGTTCCTGCTATCTTAGCTCCTTACGTTTGCCTGCAATGCGACAATTGGAATGATATTTACACTTTTTTAAGATTACCAGAGCGTAAGGTGAGTCATGATAGAAATACGCATGAAACAAAGATTCACATCGATTTAAATTTAGATGGAAAAGGTAAAGCTGATAATCACACAGGAATAGCCTTTTTCGATCACATGTTGGATCAAATCGCTAAACACGGAAATATTGATTTATCTGTTAAAGTAAATGGTGATTTACATATTGATGAACATCACACCATTGAAGATACCGGCATTGCCTTAGGAGAGGCTTTTTTATTAGCTTTAGGAAACAAAAAAGGAATACAACGTTATGGCTTCTTACTCCCAATGGATGATTGCTTAGCACAAGTAGCCATTGACTTTTCAGGTAGAAATTGGTTAGTTTGGGACGCTAAATTTAACAGAGAAAAAATTGGAGAAATGCCTACAGAAATGTTTTCTCATTTTTTCAAATCATTTTCTGACACTTCCAAATCGAATTTAAATATCAAAGCAGAGGGTGAAAATGAGCACCATAAGATAGAAGCGATATTTAAAGCTTTTGCTAAAGCAATTAGAATGGCAGTATTAAGAGATCAAAAAAATTTAGAT
>JBJTNH010000003.1:0-28627 GCA_046073945.1 Aquirufa sp.
TATTCCCAAAGAAAAAAGAGCCATAAAATACCAGTTAATATACATTTGGATACTATGTATTATTCAAATTCTATGGGCGATGGCTTTACTCGCTGTATTTTTTCAATCATTCACCTTCGATAACTCGAATAGAACCAAGACTTTTGATTATACCATCTCTTTTCTGGAATTGAATATGTTTCTTCAAATAGTAAGTCTGTTGGTATTTCCCAATATACTATATGGGCTAAAACCCACCGAGAAAAAACAAGAACGAGTAAAATCTTGGTTGAATATCGATCAAGAAGATATTCCACAAGAAATCAATCAACATGCAAAAATGCTTTTTGATTTCATTGAAACAGAAAAACCTTATTTAGACCCCAAATTCAACAAAGCTGATTTAAGTATTCAACTAAAATTATCTCCCAAAGAAATAAACGATGTTTTTGATTATGTCATCAAACAAACCTTTCCTTCTTATAAAAATACCTTGCGAGTTAACCATGCTAAAAAGCTCTTATCCGAGGGGGGTGGACAAAAACTAAGCATGGATGGGATTGGTTTTTCTTCTGGATTCGCCTCAAGATCTAGTTTTTATTCGATATTCAAAACAGAAACAGGCCTTACTCCCATTCAATACATCGAACTGTTGAATGATAAAATTAATTAAATAATTGTTTAATTATTTAATTTTATTACTTGACACACCTAAACCCCGTATGCTGTAAGCCAGAATCTGGACTTGTTTTCATTCTTGCAGAATTGCGATAACTTGAACAATACCCATCATTACATAAAAATGACCCACCACGCACCACTCGCTTGGGCATCTCAGGTTCATCAGGATCAAAACTCGTTTTAGGACCTTTGGGATTAATCGAATATGCCTTTTTGACTTTTGCATAATAATTGGCATCATACCAATCCGAACACCACTCCCAAACATTACCGGCCATGTCGTACAATCCAAAACCATTGGGAGCGTAATTTTTCACTGGAGAAGTTGTGCATTTAAAACCATCCAATGCTTGATCATCATAGGGAAATTTACCTTGAAAACTATTGGTTTTATAAGGGCTAACATTCACTGACTCATTGCCCCAAGGATAAATCGCATTTTTCAACTTTCCTCTTGCAGCCCATTCCCACTCGGCTTCAGTAGGCAAACGTTTACCCGACCATTTAGCATAAGCATTGGCATCCTCCCAAGAGACATGAACTACTGGATGATTTTCTTTTTCCTCTATGGATGAATTAGGACCTTCAGGATGTCGCCAATCTGCTCCACGAATAAATTGCCACCATTGAGAATAATCATTGAGATTCACAGGACCTTGGGTGGCAACAAAAACCAAAGAACTGGGGGCTAACAATGAATCCGCTGGCTTGGGTGTCCCAAATGGAACTTGCTTTTTCATTTCTTCCCAATCGATCGATTTTTCAGCAGTCGTTTTGTAACCTGTGGATGTAACAAATTCCGCAAATTGCGCATTCGTCACTTCCGTCTCATCCATCCAAAAAGAAGAAACTGTCACTTGATGAACTGGAAATTCATCCGCTCGACCTTGCTTATCATGCGAGCCCATCAGGAAGGTTCCACCCGGTATTTGTTTCATTCCAGCGTAGGCGTTCGACTTCTGAGCTTTTCCCTTTACACTACTTTTAATGCCCTTCATTCGACTTGGCATAGGAACATGACAAACGGGAATCTTGCTTTGGGCAACCAAATTACAAGAGATAAAAAAGAACACAAAGAAATGTTTCATTGACGCAATTTAACAAATATTGTTCTTCCATGATTTTTTTTAAAAAAACAATGTATACGGTTTGTAGGAGCAAATTAATGGTCTGATTTTCGGGAAATTTGACCAAAAACACAAATGCTGGACATATTAGGAATCTTTAAACAATTAAGTTTGAATGCTGATTTGCCTCAATTTGAGTTGAATTATGCTCCTTTTTATTCACGAGAATTGAGAGCTTAGACTTTCAATACTTTTTAATGATAGCATTTATGAAGAAATTTTTTCTGTTAGAGCACACCCATAGTCTAGGCTCAAATCGTCATAAATACGCGAAAATTCTTTCGACACTTTTTCTTAGTTTATTTTTGTTGAACACCACATTGGCCAACGAATATGTCGTGTTCAATAAAGTGGTATATTCCAGCTCATATACTAGTAGTAAAATAAACAACGTTCAAAATTTATCTGGGTCTAACTTTAAATTTATCTCTTCAGGAGCAACTTTCACTAGCACGGGTGGTAACGTATCCGGAACTTTCGAATATTTCAATGCTTCCAATACCAAGGTAAGTATTGCAGGTGCCATCGAGGGAAAGACAAAAAATGGAGGAACAACGAGTTTTTTATTTGTTCCAACTTCTGGTACAACACGATATTTATTAGTCATCCCAGGGAAAGAATCTGATGCAGATTTTGTGACAGACGCCGATCCAGGCGTGGATAGTTCTCCGCCGGCCACAGATTTAAATTCATTAAAATCAACACAATCAGCAGCATCTACCACCACAACGAGTGCTTCCGTAGTTGTTAACATGGCTGACCCAGCAGCAGTGACAGAATCCAACAGTAATTACATCGTTTTTACGTTGACTTTCAGCACAAGCCGCTCAGCAAGTAGTTCCACCGTAAGTTTTACTCCTACTCTTACAGACGTGAGTACTACCAGCGATTCAGACTATAACTCAACGTTTGAATATTCCACAACCAGTAGTACATCTGGATATTCCACTGTTTCAGGAGCTATTTCAGTGGCTTATACAACCAATACAATTTATTTGAGAGTTGCTTTAAAAGATGATGTTTTGCCAGAAAGTGCCGAAACATTTGTCTTAAAAACAGGAGCATTTTCAGGCGCAGGAAATGGCGAATTATCCAATGGATCTACCGGGGCTAATGCCATTGGAACCATCAATGATGATGGAGATCCAACGCTTTGGACAGGGGCAGTCTCAACCGATTGGAACAATGCTGGAAACTGGAATTCCAATGCTGCTCCAAGTTCTACGACAGACGTAAAAGTAGTGGCAGGGGCTAGCAATAATCTTGCCTTATCATCGAACATGAGCGTAAAAAATTTAGAGGTAGCCTCTGGACTTACTCTAAATACTGCAGGAAATACAATCACAGTTAATGGTAATTTGATTAATAATGGGACTATTAACAGCACTGGATTAACGGGAAAAGTTTCCATGTCGGGCTCTTCCGCACAAACTATTACGGGTTATGGTAATATCGACAATTTGGAAATAAATAATTCATCCGGAGTCAGTATCAATTCAGACTCTACCATTATCAATAGAGCCTTATTTCCTGTTGCGGGTGTGTTAACCACCAACGGTCGATTGGTTATGAACAGTACTTCCAGTGGGACTGCGGGAGTATTTCAAAAAACAGGAACATGTACTACGTATTTGAGCGGTACGGTAAAATTGAGAAGATACATCGATCCCAATAACAATGCGACTTATCGTTTAATTGGAAATCCATTTAGTGATATAAATAAAACATTTAGTTCTTTTTCTGGTCTACCTTTGACCTATGCTTACCAATACAACAATGCCTTTGCCAACCCAGATCCCAACAGTGCCACAGGGGATCCCGCTTGGTCAAAAGTGATTGGCTCAAATGTATTTGACACTCAAAAAGGAATCATCACCTACGTTAATGCGGGCACACCATTTAGGATTGAAGCATCTGGCAATTTGAATCAATGCGATGTTGCCATTAATTTCAGCGCATATTCCAACAGTGATGCAAATAAAGGATTTGTTCTATTATCCAATCCATACATGGCCTATTTGGATCTTTCTCAAAATACCAATCGAAGCAATCTACAAAACGGTTTTTACATATGGGATACAGGGGCAGATGTAACAGATGCCAATTCTCAAAAAACAAAACAAAGCGGTTATAATGCCAAAGGAAAATATAAAACGGTTGTTCCAGGAGGTTCTAATGATGCAACCATCATACCACCATTAGGCGCCTTTTTCGTCAAAGTGGGAGTTGGTGCAGGTTCACAAAATGGGTCTATCACGTTTAAAGAATCAGAAAAGTCAAACTCCAATAACGTCAGTTACTACACTCCTTTTTCAAGCAAATCTGGATCAAAAAATCCTACCATGGGAAAGACTTTAAACAACAATCTTGTTCCCATTTATCAGCTAAAACTATCCAACAATGGAAAAGAAATAGATGATTTCAAATTAGTATTTAGAGACGAGGCAAGTAATAACTATGATAACTGGGATTTGACAAAGATGGCCAATTCAAACATCGATTTGTATTCCAAAATCCCAGAATCCAATTACAACTTCGCGGTAGATACCCGTTCAAAAACTTTTGATGCTTTTGAAATTCCCATTTACCTCAGCTCAAAGGTGAATATCGCTACGGAATCATTTGAACTAAGCTGGAATCAACAATCGGAAATTGATGCTGAATTTCAATTAGAAGATTTGATCAGCAAAGAAAAAATTAAATTAAGCAATGGAAAAACCTATTCCTTTCAAGCAGGCAATTTCTCTTCCAGCTCCCCTCGATTTAAAATCATTGTTTTAAACAAAGGCTACAACGATTTCACTGATATCAATGTATTCCCAAATCCTATTGAAAGCCTAGTAAACATAGATGCCAAAGGGAATTTAGAGGGTACTTGTCAGGTAGAAATTTTTGATTCCAACGGTGTATTTGTTTTGTCCAAAGCACTTAATTTCTCCACAGATAAAATTCCAAACATCAATCTGGAAGAATTAAAAAGTGGCATATACTACATGAAGGCAAAAAATAATCAAACAGGCATTGTATACTCTAAAAAATTAATCAAAAAATGAAAAAACTAGTTTTCACCCTCTTATTTTTTAGCCTTTGTTTAGGAGTATACGCTCAACCCAACTTTCCAACAGATCCACAAGGGGTCCCAGTAGATGGAGGATTGAGTATTTTACTAGGCGCTGGCATTGGTTATGGGGTTAAAAAAATAAACGATCACAGAAAAAGGAAATAGGTGACTTAAATGTACAGACTTCGAACATTTTTCAATGATTTTCCTAAAGAGGTGAAGGTTTTTTTGCTCCGCTGTCTCCTATTATTCATTGTTTTTCAAGGCTATTTTTTACTCATTGAATCCAATTATCGAATAATAAACAATCCGCTAACCAACAAAATTGCCTCACTATCAGCCAATGGTTTAAATTTTATCCATCATACAAATGCATTTCGTATTACCCCTTTTTTCTATTCCACAAGAATCGAAGGAGAGCTGGAAAATCGACATGCAATTAGAATTTTATTTGAAAATAAATACATTCTGCACATTGCGGATTCTTGTAATGGATTAGAATTGATTGCACTCTACATTGGATTTATCATCGCAATGCCTTTTAAAGATGTCAAGAGAAAAATCAAATACATTTTGTTAGGCTCCATCGTAATTTTTGCTGTCAATGTACTAAGATGCATTGGACTCGTGGAAGTACAAATGGTATTCCATCGATTATTCAAATTTGCGCACCATTATTTATTCAAAATGATCATCTACGGAACCATCTTTTTTATATGGTTTTTATTTATGAAAAAAGTCAAATTGCAAGAATAATGTCACCTAATCATAAAAAATCAATCTTATGGATCACAGGATTGATATTAATCATTACCATTTACACCTTATTCTATTTATTCTTTGTGGAGAATAAAGAAATTGTAATGGTTCCAAGAAAAATTAGACATTTAATTAAATTTCTAACTACTTTTTCGGTTTATTTCATCGGCACTTATTTTCTCGGAAAATTTCACGTAAAATGGATGGGACAATTATGGCATTTCATACACATTTCACTGTTAGGAACATTGATTTTAGTAGGATTCTATGATTGGGCCATTCACCAAGTGTCCCAACACATAAAAGACCTAACAGTCGTTTTTCAAGAATTCCTTATTTCCCCTACCTTATATGTTGGAATGGGGATTATTAATAGATCAGGGAAGAGGTAAGAGGTAAGAGGTAAGAGGTAAGAGGTAAGAGGTAATAAATAGGTAAGAGGTAAAAGGTATTAGCCCGATGGCTGAGCGGAGCCGAAGCCGTAGGGCGGAAGATATAATAAAATGCTTTGTGTCGTTGTGTTTAAAAAAGATCATAACTACCACTATCGCAAGACTTGAACAAAACAGCAAAACATTAACCAAATATTGTTGGTTTACTCAATGTTGTGATAAAAGAAAAAGAGCCCATCAATATCGTTTGGTTTAAACGTGATCTAAGATTTACAGATCATGAGCCACTATTCAAGGCCTTGAATGAAAATATCCCCGTTTTACTCATTTACTTTTTTGAGCCTTCATTGATCGCTTATCCAGACAGCGATGTCCGACATTGGCGGTTTGTTCACGAATCTTTGGTGGAAATGCAAGGAAGACTCGAGGATAGAAAGGGCAAATTATACGTATTTCATCAAGAAGTTTTACCCGTTTTTGAGGCCTTATCTAACACGTATGCCATTAAACACATCTATTCTCACGAAGAAATCGGGAATGATTTAAGTTTTCAAAGAGACCGACAAATGATTCAATTTTGTCAAGAAAAAAACATTCTTTGGAAAGAAACACCAACCAATGGCATCATTCGAAAACTAAAATCCAGAAATAATTGGCAAGCGCTTTGGGAAAAAACCATGAAAGAGCCACCTTTTCTACAAAGAGAAGACAATTGGAATTTAGTCCAACTTTCTGAAGAATTTTATCAACATTGGAAAGGCAAAGATTTGCCCAAAGAATTCAGTACAAGGAAAAAAAATTTCCAAGAAGGGGGTGAATATTGGGCTTGGAAATACCTGGACACCTTTGTTCAGGATAGACACATAAATTACAGCAAGTCCATCAGCAAACCCGAGGCGAGCAGGCGAGCTTGTTCTAGAATCTCGCCCTACCTCAGTTTCGGAAATATTAGCATGCGCATGGTTTATACCTACACCATGAATCATTATCAACAAGCGAAAAATAAACGCGCATTGAGTAATTTCATTTCGCGCTTGCATTGGCATTGCCATTTCATCCAAAAATTTGAAGATGAAAGCCAAATGGAATTTGAAAACATCAATAAAGCCTATAATCAAATCATCAAGGCGAAAAATGAAACCTATATTTTGGCTTGGGAACAAGGACAAACGGGCTACCCTTTGGTAGATGCGTGCATGCGATGTCTAGTTCAAACAGGTTACATCAATTTTAGAATGAGAGCCCTTGTTGTTTCATTTTTTGTCTTCAACCTGTGGCAAGATTGGCGGGATTTGAAACATTTTTTGGCCAGACAATTTTTAGACTATGAGCCCGGAATTCATTATCCACAAATTCAAATGCAAGCCGGCGTAACCGGAGTAAATACCATTCGAATTTATAATCCCGTTAAAAATTCCTACGAGCATGACCCAGAAGGACATTTTATCAAAAAATGGGTGCCAGAATTAGCCCATTTACCGGCTAACTTATTGCATGAACCTTGGAAATTAAACGACCTGGAACAGGATTTATACCAAATAAAATTGGGCATCGATTACCCACTTCCAATAGTCGACCTAGAAAAAAGTCGTAAAATAGCTTCTGATCAAGTTTGGGGCTTAAAAAAAACACCATTGGCCAAAAAAGAGGGAAAGCGTATTTTAGAAAAACATGTAAATACCCCTAAGAAATGAGTGCATTTTTGATTTTTCCGCATCAATTGTTTGAAGAAGTGTTTTTAATGGAAAATATAGACACTTTCTATGTCATTGAATCCGATTTATTTTTTAAACAATATGCATTTCATAAACAAAAACTTCTTTTCCATCGGGCGAGTATGAGGGTCTTTGCTGAGCGACTAAGCGCGCAGAGGAAAGCGGTAAATTACATTGATTCTCAAGATCCAAGAGCCTCCGAGATTGAGTTATTAAAATCTTTGAATGAATCAAAAATCACCTTATTTGACCCGCATGATTACCTATTGGAACGTCGTATTCGGCGAACTCATCAAGGCGCCATTCATTTTTTACCAAGTCCCAATTTTCTAAACACAGACACGACGCTGATTGGTCATAGAACTCCCTTTTTTCAAACAGCATTTTACATTCAGCAAAGAAAAGATCGAGGAATTTTACTGGAAGAAGAAAGTAAACCTTTGGGTGGTCAGTGGACTTTTGATGCAGAGAATCGAAAAAAGATTCCCAAAAACACTCAAATTCCAGCTCCATTTCCTCACAAAAAGCCCAATAAATACATTGAGGAAGCAATCTCTTACGTCGATAAATTTTTTCCGAATAATCCAGGATCAACTGATGCGCCATTTGAAGGCACTTATTATCCGTGTACTCACCAAGAGGCAGTAGAAGCTTTGGAACAATTTGTACAAGAACGATTGACGCTATTTGGCGATTATGAAGATGCCATGCAAGTCCAACAAAACACGCTTTTTCACAGTATTTTGAGTCCCATGTTAAACGTAGGTCTACTGAATCCTTCTCAATTGATTTTAAAAATCGAATCTGCCAATGTTCCAATCAACAGCAAAGAAGGCTTTATTCGACAAATCATTGGTTGGAGAGAATTTGTGCAATTAGTATACACGAAAGTAGGAGTACAACAACGAACAAAAAATTATTGGCAATTCCATCAAGGCATGCCAAGAGCGTTTTATACCGCAGAAACAGGCATTGAACCTTTGGATATCACCATCAAAAAACTCTTACATTCTTCATATAATCACCACATTGAGCGATTAATGGTCCTTGGAAATTTTATGTTACTGTGTGAAATTCATCCGGATGCTGTTTACCAATGGTTCATGGAAATGTATATCGATGCCTATGACTGGGTAATGGTTCCCAATGTTTACGGGATGTCTCAATTCAGTGATGGCGGACTAATGACCACCAAACCCTACATTTGTGGCTCCAATTACTTGTTAAAAATGAGCGATTTTCCGAAAGGACCTTGGCAAAAAATTTGGGATGGTTTATTTTGGCGATTTTTAGATAAACAAAGAGAAACTTTTTCCAAAAATCCAAGATGGGCCATGTTAATCAGCACTTGGGACAAAATGCCTTTGGATAAAAAAGCTGATCATCTAAAAAATGCCAACGACTATTTAGAAAAATTATTCAAAGATGTTTCTTCAGCTGATTCCAAAAAGAAAAAAAACTAGGAAATTCCTTGGTTAAATTATCCCAAATAAATGGATAAGGCTCTCTGATTCCCCCAAAATGAGCGTTAATCGGATGGTCTCGAAAGATGCCGAGGATATTCAAATCCACATATTCTCCATAATAAACCTGTAAATCAGGAATTTCTTTGGCAAGATCCAAGATGAATTGCATGGATTTGGAAGAAATGGGATGACGAAGAAAATGGGAAGGTTCCAACACAAGTATTCGATTCCCTTTTTCTCCCGCATGAAACAAAGGATCTAGCGTGTAATGCGTATAAATAAAGGTAGGTAAATCGAAATTGATAGTTGGAAATGGAGTTTGCGGAGCTTCAAAAGTCAAATTCAATTTTTCACCATTTCTCAAAATCTCCGGAATGGGTAATTGAGGTAATTCTTCGTAATCCACATCCAAAAACGTACCCAATTGATTACTTTCGGTATATTTATTGATATTTTCTTGGTTGGCATAATACAATTTATTGCTAAAAGTACCAGCACACCATTGCCAACTTAGGGCATTACTTGCTAAATCGCCATCTAATAAATAATAATATAACCAAGCAGCAGGATCGGACCAATGGTATTTACCCACATTGCAACAAATGGATGCAATGTACATACGAAGGTGATTGTGCAAATAGCCCGTTTGAGAAAAAGTAGCCAAATGCTCATCCAAGACCTTGATGCCTGTTTTAGCAGATAAAATGGCAGAAGGCACGCCTCGATATTGTACATCATGTTGAGGGAGACGAATGTCCTCAAAAATCCGATCTCCCATTTGAAACCAAGTTCGAGTATAAAATTCCCTCCAGGCCAGTTCTTGAACGAATTTTTCCATTTCAATAACTTCCCATCCACGCGATTTTAATCGATCCAATACAAAAGGAATTGTGATAAAACCTCTTGATAAATAGGGGGATAAATAAGAAACGGAGCCGGATAAATAATTTCGTGTTTTGGCGTATTCTATCGGATCAAATTGATCTATTCTTGCATAAACAGCTTTGAGATTGGTAGGAAAGTCCATTAGCGTTTGCTGATTTTATTGAGGCTAATACTTCGCTGTAAATTGCATTTAAACCGCTTAGAATCCGCTATTCGCTTCATTAAATGTTTGGTGGCGCGTCCGGACATTCTTTTTCTCCACATTTTAAAACTGGAAGGTTTAGAATTCAGACGCATAAATTCAATCACCTCTTTTTCCTTCAAACCAAATTGAAATTCAATGGCCTCGAAAGGTGTGCGATCCTCCCAAGCCATTTGAATGATTCGGTCGATATCTTCTACGGAAAACTTATTTTGTTCTTCTACACTTTTCACTACAATAAACGATTTGGTCCCAGTTGCGTTCCCATTTTTTTCTCCACAAAAAAGGTCTTTGGCAAACAGGACATGTTTTCGAAGGTAAATGTTGCTTCTTAACTCCCTTCATAAAAATGAAATTGATTTTCAATGTAAGAGGTAAACCAAAAATAAATCGAAATGTTTTTGGTATAGAAAACAAGAAAAGGAAGTTGGTACCTTTTTTACTCTAAATAATTTTTTCTTTGTGTCCTTTTGCAAACTAAAGGACAAAAAGAAATTTTACAATCGATAATTCACTTTTATTTTTTAATAATAGAATAGGGTCAATAATTATTTATCATTGGTAAAACATAAATCGGGATATCATTTCCTGTTAAATTATACTTTTTCCCCAACGGATTAAAATCCATTACTAGAATAATGATCATCCCGATGGGATGATTTTATATACGAACCGCAGGTTAGATTATTCTTTGCTTCGCTGATAATTGTCATCATTTGGGATGACTTATCATCTATGGCCGTTTCAACATCAACGGATTAAAATCCATTGCTACAATAATGATCATCCCGATGGGATGATTTTATATACGAACCGCAGGTTCGATATTATTTTGTAGGGCTGGACTTTAGTCCAGCACCATTTAAACCAAATTTTTAAAAAGATATTGTTCTTCATAAGGAATATCAAACTCCTTAAGATGCCGAATATATTCCTCTAAAAAACTTTCCTTTTTATGATGAGCTTCTTGGTTAGCAATATATTGATAGATTCTTTCTAAATCAGATCTCTTGTACGAAAACGCACCAAATCCTTCTTGCCATGCAAAACGATTAGGGAGATATTGTTGATCATTAATAAATTTCGAAGTGTTTCCTTTGACACTTTGGACCAAATTCGAGATTGAAACAGTTGGCTTCAAACCTAAAAAAATCTATATTTTACTGCAAAAACGATTTGAATATAAACTTGATAATAGGTTACAACCGATAATTCACCCCAATCGTGCCAATGAAAAATTGGTCAGTAATGGTATAATTGGCAAAGGCTTTCGCTTGAAAATGCTTATCAATGTCATACGAAATCGACTCAGCGACGCCTGTCAAATTTCCATTGTCTAAATAATATCCTTGAGACAATAAATTCCATTTGTCTTTGTGATAATTCACATTAAAAGCACTAAACAAAGCCTTGAAATCACTATTCCTAGCAACACCATTCAATAAAAAAACTCCTAAAGTGACTTTCTCTGAAACAGGATACGATGTATTTAGCTCTTGGCCAAAAAGACTCGTTACTTTATAATCTTCCGAAACCTGCATGGCTGGAATATGTAATCCTAAACTTGCCTTAAATTTCTTGTTGAATAATTTGTAACGAGTAATTAACGCTATCGTATTAGGAGTCATACTCTTAACACGCATCGTATACATTAAATGGCCAGTTAATTTTTTATCAAGATTGGTACTTGCATTAATGATTAAGTTAGGCTCTTTAGAAGTAAATGCTGGAACGAAAGAAAATCCACCAGAACTTAATTCAATACTGCCAGTTTGAGCGTTTAACGTAATACTTAATGATAGTAAAATAATAGAGAATAATAATTTTTGCATTATAGGGTTTGATTTACTTAAAAGAAAATACAAATATAATCATTTTGATACAATAGACCCTAGGTTTCATTTTTGGTATTATTTCATCATAAAGTAGATATTTCTTCTTTTTTCCCCATCCACAATATCTTTTTTACCATCATTATTGACATCCAAAACTTTGATCCAATTAATGGAACTTTCAGATTTGTTAAATGAATTGCTAATAAATGATGCGGTAACATCGGTATTCCCATTTAAAATTTGAATTTTATATCCTTTGTAAAATGAAAAATTAACAGGGTCTCCCGTACGAACCAAAATCAATTCTTTCTTCCCATCATTGTTTAGGTCCGTATATAAAGCATCTAAAACAATGCCAAATCCTGTTTTATCAGAATCAATGACCAATGAATTTGACTCAGCATATTTTAAACTACTGCTACCAAACAAAATTCGTGTTTTAGACGGAAATGGCGCATTTGTAAGATCATTGTATTCATGTCCAAAAACCAATAAATCCATCCAACCATCCCCATTAAAATCTTCCAACATCCCTCCAATTAAATTACAATTCGCGTATGAATTGGGAATCCATTGATCCGACTTTGTAAATTTTCCACTTCCATCATTCAACATCATTTGAATAGACCCAGCTGTACAAATTAATAAATCATTATCCCCGTCTTTATCCACATCCGCAGAACTTCCTAAATGCCAAAAAGCAGATTTAATATCTAATTTTGAGACCTTAAAGGTTTTATCTTTATTGTTCAAAAATAGAGATGGAATTTCTCCTGGATTAGGATTTATTTGCTCATTATTGTGTGCCAAAACTACAAAATCAATATAGCCATCTCCATTAAAATCATTGCCAATAACTGACCTTGGAAAAATAAAAATGGAATTAGGATCGTCTATCGTTTGATTTGTAAAAACTCCAGCCTGATTAATTTTAATCAAAGATTTAGCATTTTGTTTTGTACCAAAAATATCCTCATCTCCGTCTAAATCAATATCTGCATAAAAGGTAATATCAATGTCAATTGGCCAATCCCAAATAGTGGATTCAAGGCGAATCTGATTGGTGGTTTTGTTTTTGTAATCAGATACCTTTATTGGTGTCTCGGTTGGATTGGTTGTAGCAGGTGGAGTTGTTGATGTAATTGGAGTTGGATCCGATGCTTTAGAACAAGACCAAAGCAATAACACCAAAAAAACACACTTCAGACAATTTCGCATCATATTAAACTGAAAAAATGCTGTGAATTTAACCATTTATTACAAATTCAACCAATAACTCAATTTCAAATTGATCGATCGAAAGGTTGGACCTAACTCTTTGGTATAATAATTGTCATTATACACCAAATACAAATCTGATAATGGAGCAAAACGATATTGTAAACGAGAATTAATACCAAAATTATTCGACTGATTACTGAATTGAATCAAGGTTGACCAAAATAGTGATTTGGTAAAGGTTAAATCCACTTTTGGGCTAATCAATAAAATATCTGCCGTTGGATAAGGCGCTGGTAATTCGATATGGTCATAATTCGTAATTAAACTGATCAATGCCTTTGGCATGATTCTCAAATTAGTCGTCCCACTAAAAGATAAAATCGTTCCATTGAAAAATTGCCCGGCCGTTAATGTTCCTAAAAACGTCACCCGACTCGAATTTTTTGAGGTAAAGGAGACAAAAATTTGATTATAATTATATGCTTGATTTCCAGGCAAGGGTTTCGCTCCCGAACGAGTAGGATCAAAATCGGCAGTTAAATAAGTATAATTCCAACTATATCGCAAAGCCAAAATGGCTTGATTTTTAAACTCAATTTCCGCATTCAAGCCCGTCGTCTGATCCGTTTTTTTATAATCCAAACTTGGTTTATAAAACATCAAATTAATGAAACGGGGAGTGATTTTATTGATAAATGAGCCTTGCGTATAATACGTTCTGGCAATTCCTGTTCCCGATTTGAATATATCAGCACGCGGAATAAATCCTAAATCAGATCGAAAATCCTTATCCACATACACCCAATCACTCAATAAATTATAATACCTCGTATTGTAGGATAATACAGCTTGGGAGGATAAATTACCAGAAAAATCTCCTGGCTGGAATGACTTATGTACATAAAATTTCCCGGTCCACGTATTATCGCGCGAAGCTAAATTATAATCCAAACCAATCACACGATTGTACTTGTCTTTTGGATTTTGAAACTCAAATGTGCCCAATGATTCTCTATTCACTAAAAACAAACCCAAATTCGACCGACTAAATAATTTTCTTTGAAGCACAAACATAGCATTGTTATTAGAGACCACTTTATTTGCTTCATCACTTGCTGTTTGCAAATTCAAAACACCAATCCTCCAATTGGCATCCAACTTACCACTTAATCGAACGCCACCCAATATACGATTTTCGATATTTCTACCTAAAGTATCTTTTACGATACCAATTCTCCTGGAGAAAAAGGGTCTTGCATCATTGTAACTACTTCCAAAAGAGCCAAATAAATCATTGTTATCAATAAAGAATTGACGCTTTTCAGGCAAAGAAATTTCAAATCGAGTGATATTTGTTACCATATTATCGACCTCTACATTCGAAAAATCTGGATTCGCTGTAACATCTAAATTCAAACCATTTCCAATCGCAATTTTAGCATCTAAACCATAATTAAATTTAGAGATATCTGCCTGATTGACGTAATTATGTGAATTAAAGGCGTTCATGTAAGGAATAATGTACACAGGAGGTGCTTGCTTTTTAAGCGGCTCTTCAAATACCATTTCTCCTAAAAATGCTAAATTGACTAGCAATTGATTTTGTGGTACTCGAGACCAAGCCGACTGCTCATTGGTTTGTAAATCCCAGCGATAAGCCTGAAATCTCCACGACTTCCCTCCTTCTTTGAACTTGATCGAACTGAATGGGATCGCCATTTCGATGGTATAAAAGTTGTCTGTAATCTTTCCTTCCGATTGCCATTTAACATCCCAAGTTGGATTCAAGGCATCGGCTTGCGCTGAGCCTCCTCCAGAAATCAAGGCTTCTCTTTGAACACCGTAGGGACTGACAGAAAACATATAGGCATTGGTTCCATCATTGAACGTATCAAAAATCATGGACACATTATCGTTGGTAGAACCACTAAAATCCCTTCGCAATGAATTGACAATAAATTTTCCTGTTTTGCTTTCCGCTTTTATTCCAACGTGCAAATGCTGGTCATCGTACACAAAACGAACCTCTGTTTTGTTTTTTGATTTAATAGAATCAATCGGGAAGAATTGCCAAAAATCGGTGATCACTTCCGCATCTTTCCAGGCTTGCTCATTCATCACTCCATCAATGACAATGGGTTTGGCATTTTTTTTGACAAAAACACTTCTTTTCGCTTGATTATTTTGAGCAAAAAGCCCGAACAAATTAGTCAATGATAATAACAAAATCCAAGAAATGGATTTTGGGCAAATTTTGAGACAGTACATATAATTTAACTTGGCGGATTGAATAAATTCGAAATCAAAACTAGGCAGATAATTTATAGTCATCCGATTTTTTCGCCCAATGAAGGTATTTTTAGATGAACAACCTCAATGATGCATTTGGTCGAAAATTTGTACCGTTCGTCTAAGTTGTCACAATCATCGTCCTTTAAGTGAATTAAATCCTTACTTTTAAGGAAATTTTCACAAAATGAATCAGAAAAGCAGAGTAATCAGCTTTAATATCATCTTTTGGAGTGCCTTGTTTTTTTACAAGTGGATTGGATTTGGTGCATTGACGGAAGAATATGTCAAACAATTTGTCTATTCCATTGTCAATATCCCCATTGCCTTTTTAACCGCCTACATTAGCTTCCATGTCGTTTTTGAGAAACATCATACATCCAAAAATCAAGTTCATTTATATTTCAATCTGATTGCCATTGGGCTTGTCGCTATTTTATTGAAACGACTTTTCAATCATTACTATTTTGAACCAAATTATTTACAAATTCAATATGTAGGAGGCTTGATTACTTTGCCGAAAATTCTTTTTGAATTGGTTAGTTTGTATTTAATGGTTGGATTATATGGAATGTTTTATTTCTTAAACCATTGGTTCGATCAAAGACAACAATTGGAATTATTGAATAAAGAGAAAGTTAAAACGGAATTAGATGTCTTAAAATCTCAAGTTCATCCTCATTTTTTGTTCAATATGTTGAACAATATCTATGCTGGTGCCTTAGAAACAAGTCCAGAAACTGCCCAGCAAATTTTGCAATTGTCCAATTTTATTGAATATAATTTATACCATGCACAAAAAGATTTTGTGCCAGTAGACGAAGAATTTGAATACCTCAAAAACTTCATTGGACTACATCAAATTCGTTTGGGAGATAAATTAAAGGTAAATATTGACGTGCCTTCCAATGCCCATCGAGTGCAAATTCCACCGCTTTTGTTATTGCCTTTGATTGAAAACTGTGTCAAACACGGGGCAAATAATTCCATTCGTCCTGCATGGATAGATATTCAAGTGCGAATCAAGGAAGATATCAAAGAAATATGCTTTGAAATTGCCAATAGCATGGAAGAACCTGTCTTTTCTGAAAATGGAGGTGTAGGTTTAAACAATATTCGGAAAAGATTACAATTGCATTATCCCGATAAACATTTACTAAATATTGTCGAAGAAAAAGGAATCTTTAAAGTGCTTTTAACCATAAAATATGATTAAATGTGTTGTCATAGATGATGAAGTCCCAGCAAGGAAACTAATCAGTTCCTTTCTTGCCGCTTTGCCTGATTTTGAGTTAATGGAATCATTCGACAATGCAATGGATGGCTTTGTTTATTTACAACAAAATGAGGTAGATTTATTGTTTTTAGATGTTCAAATGCCACGAATGACAGGTATTGAATTACTAAAATCGTTGAACAAAAAACCTTGTGTGATATTAACTACTGCTTTTAGAGATTATGCGGTGGAGGGATTTGACTTGGAAGTATTTGACTATTTGGTAAAACCTATCAGTCAAGATAGATTCTTAAAATCCATTTCAAGATATCTGCAATTAAAACCTGCTGCCATAGGACCTTTGGCGACAAATGAAGTAGAAGAGAAAATTAGTTTAAAAGTAGGCAAAGAAATAAAACTTTTGGACCCACATTCTATTTACTTAATTGAAGGCTTAAAAGATTATATCAAGGTTCATACTGCTACAGGAATTTATGTTGTATATGAACGAATGAGCACAATGGAGTCCATTTTACCCAAAAATATATTTAGTAGAATCCACAAATCTTACATCATTTCCAAGGAACACATCAGCCATCGAAGTCATAACCAATTGACCGTAGCTGGCCATAAAGTACCCATAGGAAGAACCTATCGAAACGAATTCATTGAAAAAAATAAAAACGCACAACATGATCAAGAAATTTCAAGTTCGCATTAACAAAAAAACCCACACGATTGAGGCAGATGAAAACATGCCAATGTTATGGGTATTAAGAGATCTCCTTGGATTAGAGGGGACTAAATTTGGCTGCGGTGCTGGTGCTTGTGGCGCTTGTACCGTTCATTTAGATGGCAATGCCGTTCGTTCTTGTCAATTACCCATTTCTGCGGTAGCAAAACAAGAAATTACGACCATTGAAGGTTTATCGGAAAAAGGAGATCATCCTGTTCAAAAAGCTTGGTTAGAAGTAGATGTTGCCCAATGTGGTTATTGCCAAACTGGACAAATCATGAGTGCGGCGGCTTTATTGAAAAGTAATCCAAAGCCGAGTGATGAAGATATTGAAAATTTCATGACGGGGAATATTTGTCGTTGTGGTACCTATACAAGAATTAAAAAAGCCATCCAACTAGCCTCATCGAAATAACATGGAAAAGAACGATCAAAATTATAGCAGACGCTCCTTTTTAAAAGTTTCATCCCTTTCAGGAGGAGGATTAATGTTGGGAATTAGCTGGTTAGCCAATGCTAAAACAGCTGAAACGGTATCGCATTTGCCTTTGGAACAAACCTGGCAAGAACTGAATGGTTTCATTAAAATCACTCCTGATAATATCATCAAAATTTTCAATCCAAATCCAGAATTTGGAACCAATGTCATGACTTCCTTGCCGATGATGGTTGCGGAAGAATTGGAAGTAGATTGGAATGCGGTGGTGGTAGAACAAGGGGATTACGATACCCCTCGCTTTAAAAGCCAATTTACAGGAGGAAGCAATGCCATGGGTCAAGCGTGGATGCCGCTAAGAACGGCGGGAGCCACAGCTCGACAAATGCTTTTGCAAGCAGCAGCGAATCAATGGAATGTACCGATCGCAGAATTAAAAGCTTCTAAAGGACAAATCATTCACACAGCTTCCAATAAAACCCTTACTTATGGTGCTTTGGCTACTGCGGCATCTAAATTGCCCGTTCCAAGCAATGTGCCTTTAAAGAAAATAGGGGAATTTTCATTGATTGGAACTTCACAAAAAAACAAAATTGGGAACGACATTGTCATGGGAAAATCCATGTTCACGATGGATTACCAACAGAAAGGAATGCTTATCGCGATGGTCATTCATCCGCCCGCATTTGGTATGGAATTAAAATCTTTTGATGCCACAGATGCCTTAAAAATGCCCGGAATCAAGAATGTCTTTTCCATAGATGTCTACAAAGAAGGCTATGAAAGAGCAGGATTCGATACCAGAGCATTTAATAAATTAATTGCAGTGGTTGGAAATTCTACTTGGGAGGTTTTAAACGCTCGTAAAAAAGTAAAAGCAGAGTGGGTTCTTAGTCAAACCAAAACAGAAACCGTAGCGGCTTGGGGAAGAAAACGAGAAGAGGTTGTACCTGGTGGATTAGAAAGTACCGAGCAACACCTAAAAACGATGAAGGAGATGCAGGCGAAAGAAGCAAAACTTCTTCGTAAAGATGGAAATCCAGAAGAGGCTTTCACAAAAGCAAAAAAAGTGCTAGAAAGAACTTATACGGCACCTTTTTTACCACATAATCCCATGGAGCCCATCAGTTGTTTTGCACATATCACCAACGAAAAAGCCTATTTTGTCGCTCCAATTCAGATTCCAGAAATGATGAAGCAAAACATCATGACTAACCTTGATTTGAAGGATGGGCAAATAGAAATGAAATTAGCTAGAATGGGCGGTGGTTTTGGAAGAAGAGCGTATGGGCATTATATCGTGGAGGCAGGACATATTTCCAAAAAAATGAATGCTCCGATTAAATTGATTTATACGCGTGAAGATGATTTAACCAATGGAATTTATCGCCCATCTTACATGATTACCTATCGTGCTGCCATTGATGAAAACAACCAAGTGACAGCCATTCATGTAAAAGGAGGAGGTATTCCAGAAGGGGCCATTCATGAAAATCGTTTCCCAGCTGGGGCATTTGATAACTATTTGGCAGAAGGTTGGGCCATCCCTTCCAACATTACCATTGGAGCATTTAGAGCGCCAGGGTCCAATTTCAATGCAAGTGCGGAACAATCCTTTTTGGATGAATTAGCCGAAACCATCGGCAAAGATCCCATCGATTACCGCATTGAATTATTAAAACGTGCCAAAGCAAATCCTGTTGGGAAAAGGAATGATTACAATGCTGACCGATACATCGGGGTATTGGAATTAGTCAAAGAAAAATCGGGTTGGGGAAAACCTGAAAACCAACATAAAAAGAGAGGTGTTTCAGCTTATTTTTGCCATAATTCGTATGCAGCGCAGGTGATCGATTTGCAGATGAAAAATGGGGAAGTGGTCGTTGATCAAGTAACTACAGCCTTAGATTGTGGATTTGTGGTAAATCCAGAAGGGGCGAAAAACATGGCCGAGGGAGCTGCAATAGATGGAATAGGAAATGCTTTATTTGGCGGATTGGTTTTTGAAAAAGGAAAACCAACCAAAGTGAATTTAGACACCTATAAAATGATTCGTCACCACGAAGCACCAAAAAACATTGCTGTTCATTTTGTGGAAAGTACGCAAAATCCAACAGGTTTAGGAGAGCCTCCATTCCCACCGGTATTTGCCGCTGTAGCCAATGCGCTTTATCGTGCGACAGGCAAAAGATACTATGATCAACCGTATTTAAAATCGGTTTAAGTGTAAATAGTTCCCACTCAGCAAAGCTGAGCGGGTTAAATGGATTGATTTTCTTTTTGTGCGCTTGGTGTTTTCATTTAAACACCAAGTTCACAAAGGATTAAACAAAATATTTTTGACTTAATTGTGATTTATTTTCAGTTAAAAAAGTCAAAAAAGCATTCGCTACTGGCGATAACTTTTTGTTCTTATACCAAATTAATTTCCATTTGGTAGAGATGGGTAAACCCTCTTTTTCAATGATTTTTAATGAGCCCATTTTGAGTTCATTTTTTATTCCAATGATGGGCATAATTGAATAACCCAAACCTGCAACAACTGCTTGTTTAACCGCTTCATTGGACGTTAATTCAATTTTTTTCAAGCCATCAACGCCCTGTTTTTTAAAATATGCCTCCATCACTTTTCTAGTGCCTGATCCATATTCTCTAAAAATCAATGGAAGCTCATTTTTAAAATCATGGTAATTAAACGTTGGATTCATCCGAGAAGTCTCATCATTTCCCACGAGGTATAAATCGTTATTCAATAGATCGATAAAATTAAAATTAGGGTTTTCTAAGGCATCAGAAACAAGGCTAAAATCAACCTCATTATCCAATTGACTCTCTATGACTTTTTCTCTATTGGTCACATCTATGGTTATTTCTACGCCAGAATTTGTTCTCAAAAAATCGGTTAAAAAATAGGGCAAGACATATTTACCCGTTGAAACACAGGAAATTTTTAAACGGCCAACTAATTGATTCTTGAAGGCCATTGTTTTGTAGTTAATCGCATATACTTGATCCAAAATTCCTTTGGCAGAAATGGCTATTTCTTTACCAAAATCCGTCACATAAATCTTCTTTCCTATGATCTCTATCAGTGGAATATCGAATTGTGCTTGAAAGTTTTTAATCTGTATTGAAACTGCTGGCTGTGATAAATTCAACTCCTCTGCTGCCTTTGTAATACTCGCAGATTGCACCACTTTTAAAAAAATCTGCAATTGATTTAACGTATAATTCATAAATAATCGTTATGTATTTTATTGCAAAAATAAATAAAAATTATTCATTTTTAGGTATTTAATTTGCATTCAAATCGTCAAACTATGCCATCTATCGTAAAAAAACTATCTATATTTTTCCACTTTTGCATATCGGGTATCCTTTTATTTTTCCTTTTTCAGAACTCAGATCCAGTCCAAGAAAAGCTTTACATTTCCCTATTAATTTTTATCACTTTAAATCTACTTCGTCTTTTACAAAAAGAGAATGGAACCAACAGCAATGATCAATTTTGAACTATTATCCTTCAATCTTACCAATCCCACCTTATTATTTTTTTTGTTGGGAGTCTTTGCAAAATATGTAAAGAGCGATTTAGAAATTCCTGCACCGACAAAAAGCTTTATTTCATTGTATTTATTGTTTTCAATTGGGTTCAATGGAGGAAGCGAATTAGCAGTGACTGGCATCACAGCAGAAGTAATGATGAGCCTATTATTTGGCATGATATTAGCCCTTTTCATTCCACTTTACACATTTTTTATCCTAAAACGTAAAATTTCATCCTCAGATGCGGGAGCCATTGCAGCTTCATACGGTTCAGTAAGTGCCGTTACATTTGTTTCAGCAGTGGCATTCTTGGAAATGAACCAGTTAAAAATGGGGGGTGAAATGGTAGCTGTCATGGCATCCATGGAATTTCCCGCCATCATCATGGGCGTAATTTTAATGAATATTTTTGCAGATAAAAACAAAGAAAAAAATGAATCAAAAATAGAATGGAAAAGTGCTCTAAAACATTCTCTTACAAACGGAAGTGTCTTAATGATTTTTGGAAGTCTTTTGATTGGTTTTGTTTCAGATTCGGCACAATCCATAGGAATCAAGCATTTTACTACGGATATTTTCAAAGGATTCTTAGCCATATTTTTATTGGATATGGGTATGTTAGCGGCAAGTAGATTTAGCGCTTTCAAAAAACAAGGGTCGTTTTTGCTCTTATTTGCCTTGATTATTCCTCTGTTGAATGGTGTTTCAGTGGCATTCATCTCTCAATTTGTCACAACAAATCTTGGCAATAGATTAATTTTTTCAATTTTGGCGGCAAGTGCATCCTACATCGCAGTTCCCGCAGCCATGAGAATTGTGGCTCCAAAAGCTGATCCTGGAATTTATATACCAATGGCCTTGGGTGTGACTTTTCCGCTGAATATCACTTTGGGACTTCCTTTATATTTTCAAATCATTCATGGATAAGCTATCCTATTTTGAAGGAAGAAAAATAGTTATTGCCACGATGCATCAAAAAGAGCTCGTTATTGGCCCAGCCCTTAATCAAGCACTAAATATGCCCTATTGTTTACCTGTCCAATTTAATACCGACCAATTAGGAACTTTTACAGGCGAAATAGAGCGGACTTTAAGTCCTTTGGATGCGGCCAGAAAAAAATGTGAAATAGCTCTTGAACTCTCTGACGCTGAATTTGCTATTGCTTCGGAGGGGTCCTTCGGAGCACATCCTGATTTCTTTTTCTTACCCGCAGATGAAGAGTATCTTGTTTTAAAAGAGCGTAAAACAGATGTAGAAATCATCGTTAAATCTTGTAGTTTAAACACTAATTTTGGTACGTTCAATAAAAACTCTGAAGAAAAATTAGAAGATTTTTTAGATCGGGTTAAGTTTCCATCTCATGCCTTGATTGTTAAAAATGCAGCATATCAACATTCATTTATCAAAAAAGGTATAAAGTCATTCTCGACCTTGCAAAAAGCAATTGACACTTGCAATTCTCAATTTGGAGAATTTTATATCACTACAGATATGCGAGCTATGCATAACCCAACAAGAATGGAAGTAATTAGAGAATTGACCGTAAAATTAATAGATAAAATGCGGTGTTGCTGTCCACATTGTAAAAGACCTGGTTTTAGTATTTCTGAAGTAAAAAGAGGTTTGGAATGTTCGCAATGTTCCCGTCCAACCAAGTCAGTGAAAACCGCTATTTATACTTGTTCAGCATGTCAATACACAGAATTCGAAGACTATCCAGAGGCAAAAAAAGAGGAAGATCCGATGTATTGCGATTATTGTAACCCATAATCAACGATGATCACCACAGATATTCATTACATTAAAAAACAATTAGAAAATGGCGAGGTGGTAGGTATCCCCACTGAAACCGTTTATGGATTAGCAGCCAATATTTTCAATGATCAAGCTATTTCCAAAATTTTTTCAACGAAAAAAAGACCTCATACAAATCCATTGATTGTCCATGTAAAATCGTTGGAACAAGCCAGAAAATTAGTCCGGGATTTCCCTCCCACCGCGGAGCTATTAGCCAAACATTTTTGGCCTGGACCTTTAACGCTCATCTTACCCAAAGGCAGTCAAATTTCTGATAACATCACAGCCAATCAATCAACCGTCGCGATTAGAATCCCCAACCATGCGGTGACCTTACAACTTTTAGATGTGTTGGATTTTCCTATTGCGGCTCCAAGTGCCAATCCATATAATCGAATAAGCCCTACCCGATCTTCTCATGTGGAAAACTATTTTCCAGAAATTGCTATTTTAGAAGGGGGTGAATGCGTGGCAGGTGTAGAATCTACCATACTTTCCTTTGAGGGGGATGAATCTGTATTGCTGAGACACGGAGCAATTTCCATTGAGGAGATAGAAACAGTGATCGGACGCATTTCAGATCGAACCTCATTTGATGCAACACACATCACTCCAGGAAGAAACAAAAAGCACTATTCACCCTTGTGTGACTTAGTTATTTCCTCTGAACCTTTGTTTATGTTAAGCGCAGTTCAACAAAAGAAAGTTGGAGTGCTTTGGTTTAATCGGATAAAAATTCATAGTCCAAAAGTAAAAATCAACAAAGTACTTGCTCCTTCTGGTACATTTGAAGAGGCGGCTTCCAATATGTATGACTTTTTACATCAAATGGAAAATGAAGATGTAGAATTAATCATTGTTGAAAGACTTCCCGATCAAGGATTGGGGAGAACCCTCAATGACCGTTTTGAAAGAGCTTCAGCCAAATAAATTTATCAGAAAGGAAAATTAAATCTCTCTAGCTCCCAACCATTTGACCATAGCAGGATCACGATGATCAAAAAAACTGCTTTTTTGTTGATCCAAGGTTTGAATGATTGCCATTTCAGTTTCCGTCAAAGCAAAATCAAAAATCTCAAAATTTTCGATCATGCGAGATTTACTGACCGTTTTTGGAATAACCACAATGTCTCTTTGAACAAGCCAACGAAGAATGACTTGGGCAATAGATTTATCATGATTTTGTGCAATGTTAGACAAAAGAGAATTGGTAAAAATTTCATTTTTCCCTTCAGCGAAAGGTGCCCAAGATTCTATTTGAATCGAGTTTTCTATTAAAAACTGTTGATTCCCTATTTGCTGATGAAAAGGATGTGTTTCTACTTGATTAACTGCAGGCACAATTTCTGTAAAATTCATTAAATCTACCACTCGATCAGGATGAAAATTACTAATTCCAATGGCTTTTATCACACCTTCTTTATACAATTTTTCCATCGCCCTCCACTCGCCAAAAACATCTCCATACGGTTGATGAATCAAATATAAATCCAGATAATCCAATTGCAATTTTTTCAAAGATTTATCAAAAGCCTTCAAAGTACCTTCAAAACCCTCTCTTTGAATCCACAATTTGGTCGTAATGAACAACTCTTCTCTAGCAATTCCACAAGTCTTTAGGGCATTACCTACTGCCTCCTCATTCATGTAAGATGCAGCGGTATCTATCGAACGATAACCCACTTCAATGGCATCGCTTACACATTTTTCACATTCTTTCTCATCAGGTATTTGAAAAACGCCAAATCCTAAAATCGGCATTTCAATGCCATTGTTTAATGGTACTTTTTGCATGTTTTTTATTTTAATCGCGCTCAGCTGCGCTGAGTGCGTACTATTGGCTCAGCTGTGCTGAGCGTGAGGGTTAATTGGTGATATTTTAGACAAATTTAGTAAATATCCCGAATTGCTAGTTCATAGAGCCCAGTAAGTGCCATTGGAATCAAAAAGAAGATTTTGAGAAAGAAAAATTGCTGATTTATTGTACGAATTTTTAGCGAAAAAAGGATTAAATTAGTATTCTCACGCTCAGCTGCGCTGAGTGTGTACTATTTAGCTCAGCTGCGCTGAGCACAACTTAATCAATACGAAAACACGAGTCAGTTGCGTTGAGCACAAATATACTAATACTCGGCAAAGCCGAATCCAATAGCTCCCACTCAGCACATCTGAGCGGGAGTGAGTGGGAAATTTAAGAACCTATGAACCGCAGATCCTTTTTACAATCAACAGCCATCGCAGGTGGTGGTTTCATGTTAAGTTTTTCTGTTTTTGCTAAAGGAAAAACAACATCCGCTCAAGCGGCAAATTCATTAACGGAGTTAAATGGATTTGTTAAAATCACTTCGGATAACATCATTCAAATCATGTCGCCCAACCCTGAGGGTGGGCAAGGGGTTAAAACCTCTATGCCCATGATTGTGGCAGAAGAATTGGATGTTGATTTTAAATGGGTTCAGGTCATACAGGCCGACTTGGATACCAAGCATTTTACTCGACAATTTATTGGAGGTAGCCAGGCCATCCACCAAGGTTGGCAATCGCTACGAAATGCAGGTGCCACAGCTCGACATTTACTTCGAGAAGCGGCAGCCAAACAATGGCAAGTTCCTGTGGAAGAAGTGAGTACCAAATTAGGCGTTTTGTACCATCAAAAATCTGGAAAATCTGCTAATTATGGCGAAATGGCCAATTTAGCAGCTACTTTACCTGTACCTACTAAGGTAGAATTAAAATCGGTGAAGGATTTTCAGATCATTGGAAAATCTCAAAAAAATGTTGATTTAAAAAAGATTATTACGGGTCAACCTTTGTTTGGAATAGATACCAAAAAACCAGGTATGCTCATGGCTATGATTGTGCATCCACCAGCGTTTGGACTCAAATTGAAATCGTTTCAGGCAGAACCGATCAAAAAAATGAAAGGCATCAAAGATGCTTTTGTCATTCAAGTTTTCAACGAAAATTACGAAAAAACTTTTTTCGATACGACCTCCTTTAACGAAGTAATCGCTATCGTAGGCGATTCAACGTGGTCGGTTATGCAGGCCAAAAAAGCGGTAAAAGCTGAATGGGAACCCATTTCTTCCTATACCCAAAATAGAAATATGTTGGGCAGAAAATTGGTAGAAAATATTCCTGCTGGATTAGAAAATACAACGACACATCTTGCCCAAATGAAGGAAAGGATGAGTAAACCTGGTACGGTTCGTAGAAAAGATGGGGATATAGAATCTGCCTTTAAAAATGCAGCAAAAGTGATTGAAAGAACCTACAATGGGCCTTTTTTAGCACACAATTGCATGGAGCCTATGAATTTCTTTGCAGATGTGAAGGAAAACAAAATTGAATTAGCAGGGCCATTGCAAAAACCAGAATTTACAGAGCAGGCACTTTCTGCGCGATTAAATATTCCTGTTGAGAACATAGATATTAAAATGACGCGATTGGGTGGTGGTTTTGGAAGAAGATCCTACGCGCATTGGCTGATAGAAGCGGCTTTGATTTCTCAAAAAGTAAAAGCACCTGTGAAATTATTGTATTCGAGAGAAGATGATATGACAGCCGGTATTTACCGTTCTACCTATATGGCAACATATCGTGCTGCTTTGGATGCGAATAATCAGTTGATTGGTTTTCATGTAACAGCAGGAGGTTTACCAGAATCGCCGTTATATCCCAATCGTTTCCCTGCAGGGGCTGTTGACAATTATTTGGCAGAAGATTGGACCATCGATAGCAATATTACGGTTGGGTCATACCGTGCCCCCCGTTCCAATTTTATGGCGGCGGCTGAGCAATCCTTTTTGGATGAAGTAGCTGAATTAGCTGGGAAAGACCCCATCGCCTTTCGTTTGGAACTATTGCAGCGAGCAAAAGAAAAGCCTGTAGGCAAGAACAATGAATATGAGGCAGATCGATATGCGAAAGTAATTGAATTGGCTAGAGAACAATCGAACTGGGAGCAAACGAAAAAGACGAAAAAATTGGGCTTTTCTGCCTATTTCTGTCACGATTCCTATGCTGCCCATGTGATAGATTTAGAAATGAAAAACGGAGAACCTTCTATTCAAAAGGTTTATTGTGCCTTGGATTGTGGCATTGTCGTAAATCCCGCTGGAGCAATTAATTTAGCAGAAGGCGGAATTGTTGATGGAATAGGGGCGGCATTGTATGGAAAAATGACCTTTGTAAACGGAGTTCCACAAAGCAGCAATTTCCATAATTATCGAATGATTCGAATGAGTGAAGCTCCAAAGGAAATTGATGTCCAATTTGTCAAAAATGAAATCGACCCATCCGGCATGGGAGAACCCGCCTATCCACCTGTTTTTGGTGCTTTAGCCAATGCCCTATACCGAGCAACCGGCAAAAGACATTATGATCAACCGTTTGTGAAGGAGTAAAGAAACTTTGTGCCCTTTGTGTTATAAATTAAGTTTAACACAAAGAGCACAAAGAGTTTAATCTAATTAGCTACTCGACTTTAATGATCTTAAAAGTCATAGATTCTCCATTTTCAAAATTAGTTTTTAAAATGTACTCTCCGCTTGGAAAATTAATCATATCAATCGTTTTTCCACTTTGATATGAATCAATTTTTAAAATTTTAATACCTATTTGATTAAAAATTTCTATTTGAGATAAAACACCTTTTGAAGAATCATATTTTAAAATAAATTCTTGATGAAAAGGATTAGGAAAAATTATAGTTTGATATTCATCTTTTGATTCAGTGATTGATATTAAAATTGAATCAGATATTGGACTTAGACATCCATTTTGATCTTTTATTTGAACTGTATAGGTACCTGATTGCGTCACTTTAATGGTGTTTAAACTTCCATTTAGCAAATCAATACCGTTCATTTTCCATTGAAAAACGAATCCAGAATTTACTTTTAAGGTAATATTTTCTTGCAAAATAACGGGTTTAGGAGGATTCACAATAATCCGACAATCATCTACTTGATCTTTTATTCCATCATTATCTGAGTCAATATCCTTGTAATCAGGGACTCCATCATTATCGGTATCTACTGGAATGACAGGGTTCTTTCCTGCTTCAACCACATCAGGAATACTATCATTATCCGAATCTAGATCTATATAATCGGAAATTCCATCTTTATCCGTATCAACAGGAATTGCGGGGTTTTTTCCTACTTCAACCACATCAGGAATACTATCATTATCCGAATCTAGATCTATATAATCGGAAATTCCATCTTTATCCGTATCAACAGGAATTGTAGGGTTCTTTCCTACTTCAACCGCATCGGG
>JBJTNH010000004.1:0-4081 GCA_046073945.1 Aquirufa sp.
CTCCAATTTATTTGACTGGATTGAAAATCTTTAATAAACCCGTGAAAGTGGGGGATGAAAATTCACCTTTAGACAAGGACATCCTGCAAACCAAACACTTAATTCTTCAACCAGATCAAACTGTTTTCAGTTTAGACTTCGTGGCTTTAGAATACCAAAGACCTAAAAATAATCGATATGCTTATTATTTGGAAGGACTTGAAAAAGATTGGAATTATGTAGGTACTCAAAGGACTGCTTCTTATACCAATTTAAGTCCAGGCGATTATGTTTTTAAAGTCAAAGCGACCAATTCAGATGGAGTGTGGTCTGAAAAACCCTTTGAATTGATTATAACCGTGTTACCACCTTGGTATAAAACTTGGTGGGCCTATGGTTTGTATTTAATTTCATCCATATTAATCGTTATTGCATTTATTCGTGAAATTCAAATTCGTGAAAAATTCAAGACTGATTTGCGTTTGAAGGAAATTGAAAAAGAAAGAATTAGGGAGTTAGAACAAGTTAAAACTCATTTTTTTACCAATATTTCCCATGAACTTCGTACTCCATTGACCTTGATTATAAGTCCCATAGAGAAATATTTTTTATCCAACTCAAGTATCAATAAAGAACAAAAATCTAAGCTTCAGTCGGTTTATCAAAATGCTCAAAAATTGTTACATCTAATTAATCAATTATTAGATTTATCAAAAATTGAATCAGGCAAACAAAATCCTTCGATTGCTAAACATGATATCATTGTGCAATTGAATTCAATCATTGCAAGTTTTGAAAACTATGCTCTTCAGAAGCAAATAAAAATTAAATGGTCGCCTCCAGTAAACTCTTTATTGGTGTTTTATGATTCCGACATAGTTGAAAAATGTGTTACGAATCTCTTATCCAATGCATTTAAGCATACTCCTGAGGACGGGAAAATTGGGGTGAATATCACTTTGGACAAAGAATATAGCCACGGAAAGGAGATTGTAAGTCGACTACATATATCTGTAATTGATACTGGAAAAGGAATTGCAGAAGCTCATTTGCCGCATATTTTTGATCGATTCTATCAAATACCAGATTCCGCTAGAGTGGTAGGTACGGGAGTAGGGTTAGCTTTATGTAAGGAGTTGATTGAGTTGCATAAAGGTAATATTGAAGTAAAAAGTAAGTTAGGAGAGGGAAGTAGTTTTACTATTTCATTTCCTGTTCAATCGACTGATTTTTCAGTTGATTGGATACAGGAAGCTGTTAGCCTAGATTCATCTTCTTCAAAAAATCCTGTCATTAAAGCAACAAGTAAATCAAGCGAGGTAAATATCGAAAAGCAAATTGTTCTAATTGTTGACGATCACGAGGAAATGAGGCAGTTTATTGCTGATATTTTTACGGATAAATTTCAAATTTTACAAGCGGAAAGAGGAGAGGAAGCTTTGGAAATGGCGATGACTTATTTGCCTGATGTGGTGATTACCGATTGGATGATGCCAGGAATGAGTGGGGTTAATTTATGTCGCGCTTTGAGACAAAATTCAAAGACAAATCATATTCCTATTTTAATTTTGACTTCGAAAAGTACGCAAGAAAGTCAAATTGAAGGAATGCAAGCTGGGGCAGATGATTTTGTAAGTAAACCTTTTAATGCAGATATTTTAGAGATACGTGTTAAGAAGTTATTAGAAACGAAGGAAAGGTTAAGAAAAAACTTGCAAAAACAATTGGTGCAAAAGGAGCTTTCATCAAGTTCAGTCTTGGTTTTTGAGGATTCTTTGTTGCAAAAAGCTACTCAAATTGTCATTGAAAATATGTCTAATCCTGAATTTGATGTAGAGGATTTAGAAAAGAGTTTAGACATGAGCAAAATGCAATTGTATCGAAAATTGAAAAATTTAACCTCATTTGCAGGCAATGAATTTATTCGTTCCATTCGATTGCGTGAGGCGAAATCAAAGTTAGAAAGTTCAAATTTTAACATTTCAGAAATTGCTTACCACGTAGGTTTCAATGATCCCGCATATTTTACAAGGGCTTTTAAAAAACAATATGGTAAATCCCCCAAAGAGTTTCAAACTAATATCAACAAACAATGAAAAATAAACGAAAAGTCGGTGTCCTTTTTTTATTAATAACTATACTGTGTTCCTCTTGGGGTTTCCTTGCCCATAAGACTTTGCAACAAGTGGCCATTTATCAGTTACCTGATGATTTAGCTACGTTTTTTTATGCAAATCAAGATTACATCGTTCAACAATCCATTCGCCCAGATGTTAGAAGAAAAGACGATAAAACGGAAGATTGTAAACATTATCTAGACATGGATGCAGCTATTTTTGGACCTAATTATCGGACAGCTATTCCCCATGATTTCCAAGCAGCTGTAAAAAAATACACCTTAGATAGTTTGAAAAAACAAGGATTGGTGCCATGGGAAGTAAATCGAGTGTATGGCCGATTAGTGCATGCTTTTAAAAACCAAATGAAAGATTCTGTGTTATTTTATGCCGCCGATTTAGGTCATTATATTGCGGATTCTCATGTTCCATTGCACACCACGGAAAACCATGATGGACAATTAACTGGTCAAAAGGGATTACACGTTTTGTGGGAAAGCTTAGTTCCTGAAGAGGAATTGAAGTCTTATCAATTATATATTCCAACCAAAGTTGAATACATTAAAAATCCACAAGATTTCATTTTTCAAATTTTATTAGAGTCGCATGCAATGTTACCTGAATTATTTCAGGCAGAAAAGGATGTAACCAAAGAGATTGGAGTCGATAATAAACATGAAATAGTTGAAAAATACGGTAAAAAAATGAAGTATTATACCAAAGCTTTTATTCAAGCTTACGGTAAAAAATTAGCTCCATCTATTCAACAACGAATGTTATTGACAAGCAATCGAGTTGCCTCTTTTTGGTATTCTGCTTGGAAAGATGCTGGGTCACCCAATTGGGTAAAAAAGGAGGAAGGTGTAAATGCTATTTTGTCGAATTATCATTCAGAAAAAGAAGCATGGAAAGCCAATCAATTAATTTCAAATCATAAATTGATTTCTTTGCAATCTAAATCGAGCGACTAAATTCATGCAAAAGATTTTATTGCTTTCGGATACGCATAGTTATTTGGATGAACGATTGTTAGATCCCATTCAAAATTGTGATCAAATTTGGCATGCTGGAGATTGGGGGTCTATTCAATTGGTTGATCAACTCATTGCATTTAATAAGCCTATTCGTGGGGTTTATGGAAATATTGATGATGGAATTATCCGCCGGATGTATCCTAAAATTTTGCGTTTTCGATGTGAAGAGGTTACCGTTGCGATGACGCACATTGGTGGCGCGCCATCTTCCTATAAACCAGACGGCTTAGAAGCTATGTCTTTGGGATTACCTAAAATATTTATCTGTGGACATTCACATATTTTGCAAGTAAAGCGGGATGCCAAACGTCAAAATATGCTTTTTTTAAATCCAGGCGCAGCCGGCCAACATGGTTTTCATCCCATTCAAACGGCACTTCAGTTTAAAATTGACGGAGAAAGGGTTTTTGATATGGAAGTGATTAATATGGAGAGGGTTAAGAGGTGAGATGTAAGATGTATGATGTAAGATGTAAGATGTTTGATTAGTATTGCTATAAGAAATTTTAATTCTACATTCTTAATTACTCATACATCATACATCTTACATCTTACATCATACATCATCCTACATCAACTTTTCTATTGATCAAAAAAACTACCCTTTTGAAACGATTTCAAAATCCATCCGCCACCGATGACGTCATTGCCTTCATAAAATACAGCAGCTTGACCGGGCGCAATGCCAGAAACTTTGGCATGGAATTCCACACGGATTTTTTGGTCTATTTGTTCAATATGTGACATCGTGCCAGCATCTTTGTATCGTACTTTAGTCAAAGATTCTAAGCCACCTTCTGGAATAGAAGCATATTTTTGAAGATTCATTTGCCCGACCCACATTCCTGTTCTATCTAAATCTTCCATTTGACCAATCACCACTTCATTGGTTTCTTTTCTGATCTCTGTTACATAGGCTGGAAAACCAAATGCTTTTCCAAGACCCTTGCG
>JBJTNH010000005.1:0-15528 GCA_046073945.1 Aquirufa sp.
GTAATTTCTAAAAGTTGATCTAATACCTGATCTAATACCTGATACCTAATAACTAATACCTGATACCTAATAACTAACCCCTAATAACCACCAACTGCTTCTTCAAAAAATCCATTAACTCACTGATGTATTTTTTACTAAAGTTGAATTCAATTCCAGCTGTTGCGTAAATTTCTTTCATTGGAACGGTATAACCCAAAGCCAAGGCATCGAGGTATTGATTCAATGCTTTTTCAGGATTTTGGCAATAATTTCTCCAAACTGCAAGAGCACCCAATTGAGCAATGGCGTATTCAATGTAATAAAAAGGGACTTCAAATAAGTGTAATTGCTTTTGCCAAATATGTGACTTTATATCTTCTAATCCTGTCCAGTCGGTGATATTATCTGAAAATTTCGCAATAATTTCCAACCATTTTGTTTCTCTCTCTGCTAAACTATGTTCAGGATTTTCATAAATCCAATTTTGAAAGGCGTCAATTGTGGCAACCCAAGGCAATGTTTCCAAAATGTCTTCCAAATGCTTAATTTTTGCTCTTTTTGCCTCTTCAGGATCACTGAAATATTCATTCCAATAGTCCATGGTAATTAATTCCATACTCATAGATGCCAATTCAGCCACTTCTGATGGAAAATTTCGGAAGGAATTGATTGGTAAATCCTTGGTTAAAATGGAATGAACCGCATGGCCCCCCTCATGCAATAACGTTACCATGTCACGCACTTGTCCAGCGGCGTTCATGAAAATAAATGGGAATCCGCTTTCTTCTAATGGGTAATTATAACCTCCTGGATTTTTTCCTTTTCTCGAATCTAAATCAAAACGATTCAAACGAACCATTTCTTTTAAACAATTAGCCAAAAATGGATCTAATTGGTCGAAAACAGTGATGGTTTTAGATAATAATTCCTCACCTGTTTCGAAGGGTTTCAATGGTTTTCTGCCCAATGGATCAACCGCTTTGTCCCAAGGTCTTAACTCTGATAAGCCCATAAGGCTTTTTCTTTTTTCAGCTTGTTGGTTCAAAATCGGGACGACCGTTTCTGCTACCGCCTCGTGAAACTCAAAACAATCTGCTGCTGTATAATCGAATCTGCCTAAGCTAGCAAATGAATAATCTCTGAAATTCTCAAAACCTGCATTTTTTGCAACTAAATCGCGCTTCTTTATTAATTGACTAAATAAATCATTTAATTCATCCTTTAAACCTAAACGCTTTTCCGCTATTTTTAAATAAACCTCATTGCGTTCGTTTCTATCCGTTGATTCCAAATAGGCATTGGCTTGTTGCAATGTTTTTTCTTGGCCATGAATCTCCACCATTAATCCACCCGTCGCAGCGCCATATTGGGTTTGCAAATTTTGTAATTCAGTGAACAAGGGGATGTTTTCTTCCCTAAAAATTTCTATGGCTTTTTTTATCCCGCGTAGCATGATGGTGTAGCCTATGTTAGGTAATTCTTGGGTAAATCCGCTTTCAATGACTTTTTTGTTCCATGCATCATCATAAACAGAGGCATTTGGCATAATTTCATTGACAAATTGTTGATAGCTTTTTTGAAGGTCCTCATTTTGATTATCGCAAGACATCTTAATGTATCGCCAAGCAAAATTCTCCGATAAATAGCTTTCCAATTCCGAACGCTGTAAACAGAATTTTTCCAATTCTGCCAAACTATGAATTGTTTGATTAGAAAGTTGTTCAAAATACGGTAAAACACTTTCCCAAGTTGATAAAACAAATTCGGCAGGTAGAAAACTCCTAAGAGGAGTTTGAGTTGTAAAGGTTCTCATAAAGCGGATTTTTGACAAAAATACAGACTAGCTAAAGGAAAAGAAAGAAAATTATTTTCTTGGTTGTTTATTCGGATGTTTTTTTTGATGGAAACATGCTAAAACATTAATCGATTTATTGCGAGAATTAATTGTGTAATACAGGGAATAGGGGAATTTGTTTATTTGAACAGATCGAATGTTCTTATACTTGATTGAAAAAAAAGGATTTGTTGCTAAAATTGAATAAACTTCGATTATTTCTAAAACAAATTTTCTTTGTGTCTTTGAACTAATTAAAGCATAGTAGTTAATGGCATTTTCAATTTCAATTTGAGCCTGGTTAGAAATTGAAATCTTATACTCCATATTTAGTTTTGAGTATAGAGATTGATTCGTTACTACTTAGATATTTCTCTTTATTTTCGTTTAATCGTTGGTCAAGCAACGCTTTTTCTTCTGAATTTAATTCATATTCTAATTCAGCTTCTTCTACTATAATTGTAATAGATTTTGATTGAAACTTTACCTTTATCTCTTCTAATATATCATTCGTTAAATCTTGCGCTGACGATAAATGATAGGTAGTTGACATGATTTTTTGATTTTAAAATAGATTACGAAATTTACTTAGAATTATTAAAACAAATTGATGGTCAACTGATTTTTTGTAAAAATTATCAAGTATGTGATATTTTTCTACTTCAATACTTGATACACCAAAAAGGCTGCTAAATAAGCCAATGTCGTCATGTATCCAAACTGAATCAATGGATATTTCCATGATTTCGTTTCACGATAGGTTGTAGCTAAGGTACTCATACATTGCATGGCGAATGCATAAAAAATGAGTAAAGAAAATCCCAAAGCGGCATCGTATAAAGGCTTGCCTGTTTCTGGATTGATTTCTGCACGCATCCTGTTTTTGATGGTTGCATTTTCATCTTCTACCTCTCCACCTAAACTGTAAATCGTAGACATTGTGCCCACAAAAACCTCTCGTGCGGCGAAGGATGTGATTAAGGCAATCCCAATTTTCCAATCATAACCTAATGGACGAATGGCAGGTTCAATGAATTTACCAAAATGTCCTGCATAAGAATTTTCTAGTTTTTCTGAGGCGATTTTATTGGATAATTCTACACCTTGTAAGGTAGGATATTGCTTTTTAACATTGATTTCCACTTGATTAAAACTGTCTCCAGGGCCATAACTGGCAAATACCCAAAGGACAATTGATATGGCTACAATGATTTTTCCAGCTTCAAAAACAAATGCCTTTACTGAGTTTAATATGGAAATAGAAATGTGTTTGAATCTTGGGCCTTTATAAGTAGGGAGTTCCATGATAAAATAACTTCTCTCTTTCACTTTTAAGATTTTCGACATAATCCAAGCCGAGAAAATAGCCATGAAAAATCCCAAAAGATACAGTCCGAATAGAGCAACTCCTTGTAAATTAAATAAACCAAATAAAGTGTTTTTTTCCGGAACTACCAATCCGATCAATACCGTGTAGATAGGTAGTCGAGCTGAGCAAGACATTAATGGAGTAACTAAAATGGTGATTAAGCGGTCCTTCCAAGAGCCGATAGAGCGAGTACTCATGATGGCAGGAACGGCACAAGCTACGCCTGAAATCAATGGTACAACAGATTTTCCATTTAGTCCAAAACGGCGCATCAATTTGTCCATGATGAACATCACTCTTGACATATATCCTGTTTCTTCCAACAAAGAAATGAACAAAAATAGAAAGGCAATTTGTGGAATGAAAATCAATACTCCGCCAATACCTGCAATCAAACCATCGGTCAATAAGCCTGTCAGTTTGGTGTCTGGCAAAATTCCTTTTAACCAATCGTTCAAGGCGGCAACACCACCATCAATGGCATCCATAGGTATCGTTGCCCACGTAAATACTGCCTGAAACATGACAAATAATATGGCCAGGAAGAATAAATAACCACCTATGGGATGTAAAAATACTTTATCCAATCGGTCCGTCCACGTTTTCACAGGAACAGCATCCCATTGTCTATTTAAGTTGATAACGCAGCGTTCTACCACATCCGATAATTGCTCGTATCTCTTTACCGTCTCTGCCGACTTGTAATACTTAGAGCTAAATTGATGTTTTTCTAATAAGGCATCAAAGGTTTCTCTTTGTTCTTGGTTAAACATTTTCATCCGATCATGCTCCATCAACCATAACAAGGAGCGATAAGGGTCTGCTTCGCCAAATTTTGCTTGAATATCTTTTAATAAACTTTCTTCTACAGGAAGTGGAAGGGCATCATTGGAGGCATACAGATTATGTAATGTTTTGGAAACAGCGATACGCAATCCATTGACACCAATTCCTTTTTTGGCATTGATTTCAGCCACCTCCACATTAAGTTCTCTTGCTAGTTTCAAAGAATTCAACACATAGCCTTGATTTTCAGCCACGTCAATCATATTGAGTGCCAAAACGGTTGGAATGCCTAAGTCCCTCACTTGCGAGAACAACAATAGGTTTCTTTTTAAATTAGAAGCATCTGCCACCACGATGGCCATGTCAGGATAGTCTTCGTGCGCAGGATTACCCAAAATATTAATGACTAATTCTTCATCAATGGATTTTGGATAAATGCTGTAAATACCCGGTAAATCTAGGATTTCCACTTCGATTCCTGGCTCTAAGTCCCAAATCCCTGTTAATTTATCCATGGTAACACCTGGAAAATTTCCTGTTTTTTGATTCAAACCTGTTAGGGTATTAAACAGAGATGATTTTCCTGCATTGGGATTACCTATAAGCGCTATTTTGGGTCTTTTCACTCGGGTATAAATTTATATTATTTAACTTGGATCGTTGCGGCTTCTTCTTTTCTCATAGAAAGTGTATAGCCAGAAACTTTCACTGCTATGGGGTCACCAAATGGAGCCAGATGGGTCAATTCGACCTCAGTTCCAGGTAAACAGCCCATTTCCAATAATTTTAAGGATAGAATTTCGTCAGTAAAACCTATGATTTCTGCCTTCTCACCAATCTTTAAATCCGCCAATGTTAACATACGAAATTTGATTCTCTTATTTAGAATTGTTCAAAATTAGCACAAATGTACTAAGTATTTTTGATGTAAAAAATGATTAAAATTAGTTATTTAGGAAAAGAGGAGAGAGAAAAGAGAAAAGAGGAGAGAGAAGATAGAAAAGAGAAGAATTAAGGAAAATAGACTTAATGATTCTTAATGCCTTAATGTTAAAATAAAATCTTTGTGCCCATTGTGTTAAATTTCAATTTATTGGGATTCCAAACCTGTCAAAAAACTAGAAATTAATTCTACTTATTAATTAACTGACAACTAAAAACTAAACACTAATAACTAATACCTCATTTCCTTCAATTAACAGAATTTCTGTTGTAAATTGCACCTTGCTTAGTAAAATCGACGCATGGTAGTGAATGAAATAGCAGTTTTGGTGAAAAAAGAGATGCAATTGGAATGGCGTCAAAAATATGCTATTCATGGATTGCTCTTGTATTTGGCGTCCACAATTTTTGTTTGTTATTTATCTTTTAAAGCTAAAAATCAAGCTATAAATCCGATTACGTGGAATACTTTATTTTGGATCATTCTGCTTTTTACGGCAGTCAATGCGGTAGGTAAATCTTTTACACAAGAACCTGCTCAACGAAGTGTTTTTTATTTCACCTTAGTGAGTCCGGAGTCGGTTATTTATTCCAAAATCATATATAATTCGCTGATTTTATTAATTATTTCCTTCATTGGCTTTGTTTTTTACTCTTGGGTAATGGGTAATCCAGTGGGGAATATTCCTTTGTATGCTTTGACTTTAGCTTTAGGTGCCATTGGTTTTGCATCCACCTTGTCTTTGGTGGCTGGTATTGCCGCACAAGGGGAAAATACTCCCACTTTAATGGCAGTTTTAAGTTTTCCGATTATTATTCCTTTGTTACTTTTGTTGTTGAAAATGTCGAAAAGCGCTTTGGATGGTATTTCAATCACAGAAACTTGGGATGAAATAGCTATTTTAAGCTCGTTAGATGTTATTGTAATTGTTTTATCAGGGATTTTATTCCCTTATATATGGAGACATTAAAAAAATATGTGGCACAAATTGCTTGTGTCATTCTGTTGTTTTATACCATTGGGGCAGGATTTAATGCTCCTGTGCCTCGTCAAGCCATCTTGAATGAGACCGTTCGGAATTTGTATTTTCATGTGACCATGTGGTTTACCATGATTTTCTTGTTGGGAACCTCTGTCTATCATTCCGTTCAATATTTGCGCAAGTCGGATTTGAAACATGATTTAGTATCCAATGCCTACGTACAGACTGGCCTGCTTTTTGCCATTTTAGGTTTAATTACTGGATCTATTTGGGCAAAATTTACTTGGGGAGATTGGTGGACGAATGATCCTAAATTGAATTCTGTGGCTATTGGGATGCTTATTTACTTAGCCTATTTATTGGTTCGATCTTCTATGCCAGATGAGCAACAAAGGGCAAGAATTTCCAACGTGTACAATATCTTTGCATTCTTTATTTTTATGGTCTTGATATGGATTTTGCCTCGTATGACAGATTCGTTGCACCCTGGAAATGGAGGAAATCCAGGATTTAATTCCATGGATTTAGATAATCGAATGAGAATGGTATTTTATCCAGCCATTATTGGTTGGACATTATTGGGTTTTTGGATAGCCAATTTGCGCATCCGTGTTATGAAAATTGAACAATTAATCGAAGAAAAGGAGAACGCATGAAATCTTTCTTATTAATGATTGGCTTTATTTTATTGAGCTTTTTTGCTCAAGCACAAGAAGTTGAAATGGCGGATAAATTTCGTCAAGATGGTAAAATCTATGTGGTCATTGCAGTCGTTGCAGTAATTTTAACAGGGATATTTGTTTACCTTTTTCGTTTGGATACTAAAATTTCTAAGCTGGAAAAACAATTGAAAAAATAATTCAATATGAAAAAGACACACATTGTTGGCCTTGTTTTAATTGCGATTGCGATTGGTATTATTTTAACTACAACGGCAGATGTATCTACTTATGTCGGATTTGATGAGGCAGAAAAAATTGCTCAAAATGATCCAAATCAAAAGGTGCATGTGGTAGGTAAATTAAAAAGAGATGCCCAAGGGAAAATTTTAGGCTTGAATTTCAATGCTGCATTGGATGCAAATCGTTTGGAATTTATTGTGGAAGATAGTTTAGGAAGAGAAAATCAAGTGATTTATTCGGCACCCAAGCCACAAGATTTTGAAAAATCTGAAAAGATTGTTTTGGTTGGGAGTATGAAACCCGATCGAATTTTTTACTGCGATAAAATATTGTTAAAATGTCCTTCTAAATACCAAGAAGGTAAAATTTCAGCTGATTCAACTGCTTCTTTTGAAGCTAAAAAATAAACATGATACACGAAACAATTGGTTCTGTAGGTCATTTCTTAGTCATTGGTTCTTTCATAACCGCCTTGATTGCGACCTTTGCTTATTTCAAAGCAGCCCAAGCTTCTAATGAATTAATATTGAATGAATGGAAAGTAAATGCCCGTTTTTTCTTTATTGTCCATTTGATTTTTGTAGTGGGCGTTGCGGCAAGTTTATTTGTGATTATTTACAATCATTATTTTGAGTACCACTACGCATTTACCCATTCCTCTCTGGCCTTGCCAACCATGTTCATGATTAGCTGCTATTGGGAAGGGCAAGAGGGTTCATTCCTTTTGTGGATTTTCTGGCAAGCGGTTTTAGGTACGATTTTAATGTTTAAAAATCCGAAGTGGGAAGCGCCTGTAATGGCTGTTTTTGCTTTGGTACAAACCTTTTTGACTTCCATGATTTTGGGAGTAATTATTCCACTCATTGACTTGAAAATAGGATCATCTCCGTTTTTATTGTTGCGTGAAGCGCAACCTGATTTGCCAGTTTGGAGTATGCAACCCAATTTTATTCCCAAAGATGGACGTGGTTTAAATCCTTTATTACAGAATTATTGGATGGTCATTCACCCTCCAACCTTATTTTTGGGATTTGCTTTAACCTTGGTTCCTTTTGCCTATTTAATAGCTGGTTTATGGAAAAAAGAATTAACAAGTTGGATCAAACCTGCTTTACCTTGGGCGCTTTTTGGTGCAGGTATTTTGGGTATTGGCATCATGATGGGAGCTTATTGGGCTTATGAAACCTTGAATTTTGGGGGATATTGGAACTGGGACCCCGTCGAAAATGCCTCTTTTGTGCCTTGGTTGGTATTGGTTGGTGGCATTCATACCATGATCGCCTATCGCAATTCTAGTGCTGCGTTAAAAACCTCGATTATCTTAGTCATTGCTACTTTTATTCTTGTCTTGTATTCAACGTTTTTAAATCGCTCAGGGATTTTAGGCAATGCCTCTGTTCACTCATTTACCGATTTAGGTTTGTCTGGACAATTACTTTTGTACATGGGAACGTTTCTTTTTGTGGCCATTGCTTTAGCCGTTTGGAGATGGAAAGATTTGCCGAAAGATGAAAAAGAATTGTCCATTTATTCTCGCGAGTTCTGGATATTCATAGGGGCTTCTATTTTAGGTTTGTCTGCTTTTCAATTGACGTTTACTACCTCTATTCCTGTTTACAATAAAATTGCGGAGGCTTTTGGTTTAGTTTCCAATATTGCTTTGCCAGCGGATCAGGCTGAACATTACAGCAAAATTCAATTATGGATTTTTCTCGCTATCGCCTTATTGAGTGGTATCGGACAATTTGTTTGGTGGGGGAAAATCAAAGAATCGACTTCTTGGAAGCCTTTAGGGACTTCTGCCATTACTGCTACTCTATTGGCAGTTGTGATGATTAATGTCGGGAAAATTTACACAGTTTCTTACATTGCTTTGTTGTGGAGCAGTTTATTTGCGCTAGTAGCCAATTTTAGTATTCTTTGGTTTTTAATTCGTCAAAAATTCAGTTTAACGGGCGGTGCTACTGCACACGTTGGATTAGCAATCATGTTGATTGGTATTTTATTTTCTTCAGGTTATTCCAAAGTAGTGTCATTGAACCGTTCTGGATTTGCTATTTCGAACAAGGCAGAGGAATTTACGAAAGATAACAACAAAGAAAATAAAGAAAATCTACCACTTTGGTTGGGTCAAGGTGCTCAAATGCAAGATTATTTAGTAACCTATAAAGGACGAAAAATCGAAGTTAGAGGCCAAAAAGGGTATTTTAATCGCAAAGATTTTGAAATCATTGAAGGCGATTTTCATGCCGTTGCTTTGAAAGATATTGTACGAGATGGCATCTCTATTGCTAAAAAAGGCGACACTTTGACGGTGGAACCGGAGAATACGTATTATGAATTAGAATTCAAAAATGCCGAAGGTGAGGCCGTTTCACTTTTCCCAAGATGGCAAGTGAATCCGAAAATGGGAACAGCTATTTCACCTGATGTGAAGCATGCTTTCTCTCATGATATTTACACCTATGTGTCTTTAGATCCTCGATTGGCTGCGGAGGCAGGAGAGGAGAAGCAATGGAGCCCAACGACAAATTCAACGGTAAGCATCGGGGATACCTTGTTCTTAAATGATTTTGTGGCGGTTTTAAAGGATGTAGCCCGAGTAACCACTGTTGAAAATATTACATTAGGACCCAATGATGCAGCTGTTCAGGCAAATTTTCAAGTTCTTGGTAAAAATTATCAACAATATGAATTAAATCCTGTTTTTGTCATCAAAGATGGAATGGTTGGGATGCCTGCTTTTGAAAGTGAAGAGACTGGTATTAAGATTAAGTTTACGTCCATTAATCCAAAAACGCAGGAATTTAGTTTTGCAGTGAATACCACTCAGCAAGACTTAATCATTATCAAGGCTTTGGAAAAACCGTATATTAATTTGGTTTGGATTGGGTCAATATTGATATTTATTGGATTATTTGTTTCTACTTTTAGATATGTTCAAAAATCATTAATGGCTTAAATTATGAACAAAAAAGAGGTTTTAAGTTTATCGGCGGGGATTGGTTTTTTCATCATTTGGGTCATTGACCTAAATGCACCTACTCCCGTGGAAATTCAAGGTAAATTTTGGTTAGAGCTTTTTTTCCATTATAATTGGTTGATGTTTTGCATGGCTTGTTTGTTTTATTATCAAATTAGCAGAAATGAAAGATTAAAATCCGAGGCTGATTCATCCCAGAAAAAACCTCCTGTTTCGGATAAAACCAAAAAGAAAAAGTTAAAAAAATAACGTCCCATGGACCCCGATACTAGTATTCAGCATTCAGAAATAATCGCCATTTTGGCATCCATGATTTTCAGTGCCTTCTTTTCAGGTGTAGAAATGGCATTTGTTTCGTCCAATAAATTGTATTTTGAACTAAAAGCGAAGCAAGAAATTCTTTCTGCCAAAATCATCTCTAATTTCAATCAACACCCAAGTCGTTTCATTGGAACGATGTTGATAGGCAATACTTTGTCCTTGGTGGCTTATGGTATTTTCATGGAGGAATTTTTGCATCATTTGATTTTAGCCAATATTCCGTTGATTACCAGCGAGATAGTTGCCCGATTATTGGCATCTGTCGTAGCTACAATTTTGATTTTAACTACTTCGGAGTTTACACCCAAAAGCATCTTTTTGATTAATCCAGATGTTATTTTAGAATTTTTAGCTATCCCAATTTGGATCATTTATATGTTGATGTTCCCATTGGTTTGGTTGACAGTGGGTTTATCCAAATGGTTTATTACCAAAGTGATGCGCTTGACCTATTCAGAGGAAAAACCAGCATTTGGTTTAACCGATTTGAACCATTATTTGCAAAACTTGAATCGAAAAATTTCCACTGAAGAAGAAGCAGAAGTAGATACGAAAATTTTCCACAACGCTTTGGAATTTAAACAGGTAAAAGTGCGCGATTGCATGATTCCCAGAACAGAAATCACGGCCATAGATTTGGAAGAAGGCATTGACGGTTTACAGAAAGTGTTCATTGAAAGCGGTCATTCCAAGGTGTTGGTTTACAAGGAAAATTTGGAAGATGTCATTGGGTATTGCCATTCCTTGGCTTTGTTCAAAAAACCCAAAGATTTACAAGCGATTTTAACTCCCATTCCCATCGTTCCTGAAGCGATGCCTGCCAATGATTTAATGATCAAATTTTCGAAAGAAAGAAAGTCTTTGGCTTTAGTTGTGGATGAATTTGGGAGTACTTCTGGACTTGTTAGTATGGAAGATGTGATGGAACAAATTTTTGGAGAAATTCAAGATGAATATGATGATTCTGAAGATTGGGTAGAAAAGAAGATTGATGAAACGACTTATGTCCTTTCTGGACGTCATGAAATCGATTATTTGAACGAGAAATACGATTGGAATTTGCCAGAGGGTGATTATGATACGCTGGGTGGAATGTTGATTAGTCTTTACGAGGATATTCCTGGCGTTAATGAAGTGATCACTTTACAACCTTTCAAATTTCAGATTTTAACAACCAAAGATGCACGAATTGATACGGTCAAAGTTAGTTTAGGCCAAGTTAATTGATTGTTTCAATGATTGCTCGAACGGTTTCGCATTTCATTTCCGTTTCCAACCACTCCTTTTCAACATTTGAATCTTCCGTTATTCCACATCCAGCATAATAGGTAGCAAGGTATTTATCAGTCGACTCTTCTATTTTAACCGTTCGTAAATTCACGAATAAATGTATTTCATGGTCAATGTTGATAGGACCTAAGTAGCCACTGTACATTTCTCTATCGTGCAATTCAGCTTGTTTTATCCATTGAATAGCACTTTCTTTCGGCGTTCCGCAAATAGCAGAAGTTGGGTGTAAAAGTGAGAGCATGATTCCTGAAAGAGTCGGTAATTGCACTTTCTTCGTATCCACCACGTATTCTGTTTTAAGGTGCATCAAATTGCCCGCAATGACTGTTTTGGGGCCAATTTCATCGTATTCTCTCAATCGTATTTTTTTGAAACATTCAATGATGTACCGACTGACAAAGGCTTGTTCTTCAATCTCTTTATGCGTCCAAGTCGCCTGCTGCACACTTAAAGCATCTCCTTGTTCATTCAAAGCAGATTGAGTTCCAGCCAAAGCGATTGTTTTAAATAGTCCTTCCTGGTTTTCCTCTACCAATATTTCTGGACTCGCGCAAATCCATGTGGCTTGTAATTTTGGTAAATAAAAAGCAGAAACAAAGGCTTTGGGATAAGCTTGACTTAATTTTAAAAAAGCTTCGATCGGAGAAAATTCTTTGGAGAATTCACTTTGGGAAATTCGAGATAATACAACTTTTTGGAAGTTCGCTGCCTGTATCTCCGCTACTGCTTCTTGGGCTTTTTGTATAAAATGATCTTTGGTTTTTGAATCTGAGTGTGTATGTACTTCAAAAGGTGCCGTGTCGATTTTCTTTTCTAAAATCCCACTTTGAATTTCTGATGCTTCTAAAAGGAAGGGGGTTCCTTCAAAGGGAGCAGCGATAAATCCAGGCCCTAATTCATTTATTGCTAATGTATTGATTTCTTTACCGCCATTTTTGTCAATCAAAAGTGTTGTAATATCCTGATTGGGTAAACGCCAAAGCGCTAACGCATCATTCGCTTTTTGCGCATTATGCCAAATAGATTCCCATGTGGATAGTGATATTGTTTGATTTGACTTGGCGGAATTATTCATTTTTGAATTATTTCGGGAGTAAAATTGCAACGGTTAATCGACTTGCACAAACTAAATTGTCATGTTCATCGTGAATTTTAATTTCATAAACGTGCATGGTTCTACCAATTCTCAAAGGCGTACAAGTGCCAATTACGTAACCTCCTTTGACAGATTTTAAATGGTTGGCATTGATTTCAACCCCAACGGCAATTTGCGTTTTAGGGTCTTCAACAGCCAATGTTGATGCTACACTGCCAAGTGTTTCTGCTAAAACAACCGATGCACCTCCATGTAACAAGCCAAAAGGTTGTTTTGTTCGATGGTCAACGGGCATTTTTGCTTTTAAGCTTGTTGAAGTTAATTCAATGAACTCGATTCCAAGGTGTTCGAGCATATTTCCTTTTCCCCAATTATTCAATGACTCTAAACTAGTAGAAGTATTAAACATATAATTTGTATTTTTGTGCGTAAAATTCGCAATTATTTAGCGATTTCAATCCCTTAATTCAATTATTTATGCATTCAACAAAAGACATTTACTTAGTACGACACGGAGAAACAGATTACAATCGATTGGGAGTTGTGCAAGGAAGTGGCATAGATGCCGATTTGAATGAATTGGGACGTCAACAAGCGCAGGCATTTTTTGATCGTTATCAACATTTGGAATTAGATAAAATCTATACTTCTAAATTAAAAAGGACGCATCAGTCAGTAGAAGGATTCATTCGTAAAGGAATTGATTGGGAGCAACACGAGGGCTTAAATGAAATTTCTTGGGGTAGTAAAGAGGGGAAAGAAGCGAATGATGAAGACAATTTATATTATAAAAATTTAGTCAATACTTGGCGTGAAGGCAATGTTCATGTTACATCCGATGAAGGGGAAAGTCCTTTAGATGTACTGAATCGTCAAAAACCTGTGGTAGATTTAATCATTGCTAGGCCAGAGGAAAAATCCATTTTAATAGCCATGCATGGCAGAGCGATGCGGGTTTTATTGACACATTTGTTCAATGAACCTTTGCATAAAATGGATCATTTTGCGCATTATAATTTATGTTTATATCATTTAAGATATCATTACCAAAAAGCTGAATTTGAATTATTGGACGCTTGCAATGTAGAGCATTTGAAGCATTTGCCTGAATCGATGTAAAGATGAAAAGATCCAAGCTATATTGGTTATTGCAATTGGGAGGTTGGGTCACTTGGTCCTTGAACGAAGCCTTGTTGTATACCAATCAATATGGCTGGAAATGGGCATGGGCGATTGCCTCCATCATCAATATTTTTGTTGCCATTTTTTTGACACATCAATACAAAAAAATATCCCTTCACTTTCATTGGCATGAATTGAGTCTATATAAAATGTTACAGTGGCATTTTATATCGTTGGTCATCATGTCGACATGCATGGCAGCGCTGAATATTCCCTTCGATTATATTTTTCTTCAGGAAAGTTTTGAAGTGGATTTGAGTCCATTCATTGTTCTTCAAATTATTTTTAATTTCATGAAGCCGATTGCCATTTGGCAATTGATTTATTTCTTTTTTCAGTATTCTAATAAAAAATTGGAAATGGAAAGAGAGAATGATCAATTAGAAAGAACCATTCAGGAAACGGAAGGGAAGGTTTTGAGGGCACAAATGAATCCCCATTTTGTTTTCAATGCCTTGAATAGTATTAGAGCGTTGATTACCGAAGATCCGCAGAAGGCGAAGAAAGGAATCAATCAATTGTCGAAATTGTTACGCAGTTCTTTGCTGACCGAAAGAAAAAAAACCATTCCTTTTTCAGAAGAGATGGAAACGATTACAGATTATTTGGCTTTGGAAAAGATCAGATATGAAGAACGATTGGAATGGGAATTTGAGATAGAGCCGAATTGTTTGAAAGCACAAATTCCACCGATGATTTTACAAACATTGGTAGAAAATGGAATAAAGCATGGTATTTCTAAGTCGGTAAAAGGAGGTTGCATCAAAATTAAGGCACAGCAAATTCAACAAATGTTGGTGATTGAGGTTGAAAATCCGGGACATTTGATTGCGAAAAATGCAAGTCAATTGGGGCTAGGCTTAATTAATTCCCAAAATCGTTTGCGAATTTTGTTTGGAACTACCGCTCAACTAAGTCTATCACCATTGAACAAAAATCAAGTACAAGCAAAATTGATTTTGCCTTACCTTGAGGAATAATTTTGAATGCCATGAATGCAATTATTGTTGATGACGAGCGATTAGCTAGGAACGAGTTGAAACGTTTATTGGAAAATTTCCCCAATATTCAGATAGTAGGAGAGGCTTCTAATACAGACGAAGCAGGGACCTTAATTGAAGAATTACAGCCTGACGTTTTGTTTTTGGATATTCAAATGCCAGGAAAAACGGGTTTTGAGTGGTTGGAAGAGTGGGATGGATTTTTGCCAGAAGTTATTTTTACGACAGCCTTTAATGAATATGCATTGAAAGCCTTTGAGGTAAATGCCTTGGATTATTTATTAAAGCCCATTGAATTATCGCGATTGAGTGAAAGTATTCAAAAATTAGAAAAGCGCGTATTTCAGGTTCAAAGAACACAATCCTCGCAAGCAGTTAGTCCAGTAGGGCATGTGCTGGGAGCTCAGGATCAAATTTTTGTCAAAGATGGGGAAAGATGCTGGTTTGTTCGCTTGGATAAAGTCCGCTTGTGTGAGTCGATGGGAAATTATGTTCGCTTGTTTTTCGAAGACCAAAAGCCTTTGGTTTTAAAATCCTTAAATGCCTTGGAAGAACGTTTGGACCCCAAAGTATTCTTCAGAGCGAATCGAAAGCACATCATTAACTTGAATTACATCGAAAAAATTGAACCTTGGTTTTCAGGTGGCTTGCAAGTCACATTGATTGGTAAAGGCGAAAAAATTGAGATTTCTAGAAGACAATCCATACGTTTTAAGGAGTTGCTTTCTTTGTAGAAGAGAGAAGAGAGAAGAGAGAAAAGAGAAGAGTGTACGTCCCTGATATATGTTGACCACAAAAGTCAAAATATATGAAAGCAAATTTGCATCAAATCAGGAAAACTCGTAGTTATTCAGAAG
>JBJTNH010000006.1:0-10909 GCA_046073945.1 Aquirufa sp.
GACTCGCGATATTCTTCAATCGTCTTTTCAATACGATCTGCTGCTTCAATTAAATTCGCACCACCGCGTTTAATGACGTTAAGTGTGATAACCGACTTATTATTCAAACGAGCAAAATCCTGTTTTTCTTCATATCCATCCTTTACTTCCGCAATATCTTTCAAACGAACCACGGCACCTGTACTTGAACGAATGATGATTTCACCAATTTGAGCGACGGTTTTAAACTCACCAGCTACACGCAAAGATCTGCGAACTCCTCCTACACTTAAATCACCTCCTGAAACATTCACGTTTTCTCCTTGAACTACACTTTGAATGTCGTAAAACGTAATTCCGTAACTCTGCATTTTCGCCAAATCCAAGTTAATTTGAATTTCACGTTTCAATGCTCCAATGATATCCACGCGGTTTATTTCAGGCATTCCCTCGATTTCATCTTGCAAATCCTCCGCATATTTCTTCAATTTATCCAAAGGATAATCCCCAGCAATATTGATATTCATAATTGGAAACTCAGAGAAATTAACCTCTGCCACGGAAGGCTGACGAGTCAAATCTTTTGGCAAATCTGTAATCGATTTGTCCACAGCATCTTGCACACGTTGTTTTGCTATGGGTACAGTAACATCGGTGTTAAATTCAACAATGATTACAGAAATATCTTGCAATGCATTGGATTTAATACGCTTTACACCCGTAACCGCTTTGAGTTGTTTTTCAATGGGTTTTGCAATCACATTCTCAATATCTGCTGGAGTAGCTCCTGCATAAACGGTTTGAATCACCATTTGAGGAACAACAATGTCGGGAAATTGCTCTTTTGGCAATCGTTTATAAATTAAAAATCCCGCAGCAAAAATGATAAAAGTAAAAATGTAAACAGTGGTTCTATTTTGGCCTAGCCAACCCACCATATTATATATCAAGCCCTTCCCTTCAGGAAGCTGCTCATTTTTTAAATTCTTTTCCATAAATATGTGTTAGCAGGGAATTAAAATGATATTGTTTGACCGTCTACCAAATCTTGAAATCCTTGCGTAATGATTAAATCTCCATTTTTCAAACCAGAAACGACTTCCGCTTGGCCATTGTAAGATAAGCCTAAAGTAATGCTTCTAGCTTCAGCAACCTTCTTACCATTTTTCTCTACAGCCACATAGACCAAAGTTCCTTTTTCAGTAGTTTGCACCAAATTCTCATCGATGATCACAGCGTTCGACTTAGAAACGTCATTGATATTGATAACTGCTAATTGATTCGGTTTCAAATCTCCTGCATTCGGAATTTTTGCTTCAATTTCGAAAGTTCTTGTCAATGGATTAACCAATTTAGAAACCAAGGAGATTCGAGCAGTAATTTCTTTATTGATGTCTGGAAATTTCACTGTAATAGGATCACCTGTTTTCACCGAGCTAATGTAAGTATCAGAAATCTTAGCTGCAATTTTCAAATTCCCAAGGTTCACAATTTGAACAATCGGTACACCTGGAGAAGCCATTTCACCTGCCTTTTGACGAACAATTTCAATGGTTCCTGAAATAGGAGCAGAAACTTTCGAAAGTGCTAATTGTGCTTGTAAAGTAACCAAACGTTTTTCCAAAGATTCTTTGTTTGATTTGGCACTGATAAACTGAACTTCTGTTCCAATTTGTTGATCCCAAAGCGCTTTTTGTTTTTCATAAAGCGTTTTTGCCAAAGCCAATTGATGACGAACTTCTTCCATCGACTCCTTTAAAATTGTATTGTCTAGCGTTGCAATCAATTGGCCTTTCTTTACATTTTGACCAGCAATGACTGGCAAAGTAACGATCACACCACCAGTTTGTGGACTAACCAAAACTGTGTTTTCTGCCAAAACTGAACCTTGAGCTTCTACAAAGTGCTTAAACGTTTGTGTTTGAATGGGGCTTACAGATACAGCAATTACCTTGGTGTTTGCCTCTGATGCAGGATTCGCCTTGCCAACTTCTTTTTCAAGAAGTGCAATTTTACCTGCAATTTCTTTTTCTTGGGCCTTCAAATCGGCTAATTCTTGTTTTTTGTCAACTGACTTTGAACAAGCCGCGAACAATAAAATTCCTCCTAATAATATATGTAACTTTTTCATGTTTCTTTTTCCTTTCAATTAATCGTTATATAATGTTCCATTTGCTTTTTCCAATTCAACTTTAGCTATCAAAGCATTGTAAAGAGCAGTAAAATAATTCACTTGCGATTCCTTCAATGAAGTTTCAGCATTCAATACCTCCAAATTAGATCCGACACCTTGTTGGTATTTTATGCGAGAAACTCTAGAAATTTCATTGGCTAATTCTAAATTTTCTTTTTGTTCCTTCAAAGACTCCAATGAATTTTTCAATGAAATCATGCTTTGATTTCGCTGTAAATCAATGGATGATTTAACTAGATCAAAACTCTGACGAACTTTTCTTAAGTTATTTTCCGACTGTATCGTTTTGTATTTTTTCGAGAAACCATCGAAAATTGGAACTTGAATGGCAAAACCCACTGTGGCATTATCAAACCAAGGTTTCGTTACCATGTCTTCAATCACCTTACGACCTGTGTTAAAACCATAATTGGCATTCAAAATTAAACGAGGTAAATAGCCTGATTTTTGACTTTTCACATCTAATTCAGCTAAACTCTCTTGCGTTTTCAGGATGGAATATTCAATACGATTTGCATACTCGAATGGGCCGTTTTGCGATTCCACAAGACTATTATTCAATTTAATTTGTTCCAAATTATCTTTCAAAACGATTGGCTCTTCCATCGGATAACCCATTTGAAATTTCAATAAGGAATAAGCCATTTCTTGTAAACGATTGACATTATCAAATTCTGTTTTCAAATTATTGGCCTGTACCTCTAAACGCTGAACATCCACCTTCTCCACAAACCCTTGGGCAAATAATGCTTTTGTTTCTTTCAATAGAGTGTCCAAACGACCCACATTTAAGGCAAATAATTGCTTTCTTTTTTCGTTGACCAAAATGCTATAATAAGCTTTTGCAACATTCTCAGCAGTTTGTTGTTTGGATTGTGTCAAACTTTTAACGGACAATTCTTTGTAAACCGCAGAAGCTTTTAGGCCTAATAAATAAGATCCATCAAAAAGCAATTGAGTTAAACCAAAATTGGCAAAACCAGAATTTTTTACTCCAAATTCAGCAGCAACAACTTCATTTGCTGGGGCTGATGGATTGAAAGTATTAGCCGGAATGAACATACGTTGAATAATCAAGTTATTCGTGTAATTCACTGAACCATTCACTTGGGGAAGCCCCATAGCCTTGATTTCATTGATTTTTGCATCAGCATTAGCAATGTCAATTTGGCCATTTTTAATTTGAACATGGTGGGTAACTGCATAATCTACAGCCTCTTTGAGACTGAAAGATTGCCCATATACTGCGGTGCTCGCAAGCACCAACCCAGAAGCAATAATTTTTCTTAGGCGGATCATTTATTTGTTTGTTTGGTAAGAATTATAAAGCGTTAAACCTTTTTCTGTCAAAATGCCTCTCATAAAAATGTCTGAGAATACCAATTGAGTTTCAAAAAGCGATAATTTATTATTGGGAAAAAAGTCAGGATTAAAAGCTAAATCTACTTCGGCCATACGTAAACGTGCCAAAAGTTCTACTTCAATATCTGAACGAAAATAGCCTTCCTTAATACCTAACGTAAAATCTGCTTGTATTTTTTTAATGGTAATTTCCTCTTTGTATTCAACAAATTTTTGGAAAGCCAATGGGAAATATTTTTGAATCTCATATAGTATCCGCGGATTCAAATCAGTCAACATATCTTTCAACATATCAAAAGATTTATACATCTTTTCGATTACATTCGGATATTTTAAATCTAGCTCATCCCACTTTTTGGAATCTGATTCAATAAATGATTCCACTACCTGCAAAACCATGGAATCCTTATCCGGAAAATGTTGATAAATCGTTTTTTTGGAAATGCCCAATTCCGCTGCTATGGCATCCATAGTGACAGATTTCACGCCATAACGGAAAAATAATTGAGTCCCTTTACACAATATACGCGATTTCATACTTCGAGCTATTTAATTTAGCGAAGCAAAACTAAGGAAACTTTGAAAGATTACAAAGTTTTTTATATAAAAATTTTAAGAAAGAGAATAGGTAAAAGGTAAGAGGTAAGAGGTTTTTCTCTCTCCTCTTTTCTCTCTTCTCTCTTCCACAAAACAAAAAACCCTGTCTGGAGACCAAACAAGGTTTATGTAATCAAGCATTTATATACTTTACTTTAATTTCTTAAAGTTCACAAAAATAGGGCTTTTTTTACAAAGCCAAAAAATATTTAGTTCTGATGTGCATCTCTCAATAAATCATTCACAGATTTTACTGGATTAAACGTCTCCAAAGGCACTTCGACAAAAATCGTATTCCAAAAAGCCATAGCGCCATTCCACAAGCCGGGCAACTCCTGCGCTTTCAATTTTCTTCCATCTTTGGTTTTTTCAGTGATAAACCCAGTTGACATATCTCTAAATTTCAGTAAATCAAAGGGTTTTCCAGTTAGATCTTTGGTAGAACAAACTAAATCAACTGGATTAAAATGCGTCGATCCAGTAAAAATGGCCATTTGTGCCGCATTGGAAGCATCTACTTGTGCCGATTCTACTAATTGCAAGGTACTATTGCCGTCAGCATCTTTGCACCAAAAAGGGCCTCCGCCCGGCTCACCCGTATTTTTCACTACCCCACAAATCCGGGTAGGACGATTCAATATACTTTTTAGAAAATCAACTTTCTCGGAAAGAGATTTGCCTACAAAATTATCAGCCAATTCTATCCCTAAATAATCAGAAGCAAAAGTTGTCACTTCCTGAATGACTTGTTCATTCGGGCTGTTTTCTAATTTTGCATACAACTGTTTAACGTGATCCACAATTTCAATTAGTAATCCACCCAACACCTTTTTGTACACAATGGTAGGCTCTTTTAATTTATCGGGAACCACATTATCAATGTTTTTGATAAAAATAATATCCGCTTGTAGATCGTTTAGATTTTCCAACAAAGCCCCATGGCCTGCAGGTCTAAACAGTAAACTTCCATCAGAATCCCGAAATAACTCATTGTTTAAATCAACAGCCACCGTATCAGTAGAAGGTTTTTGCTCTGAAAAAGTGATATCGTATTGGATGCCAAATTGGGCTTCCATTTTAGGCACAACCTTTTCAACTAAACTTTCAAATCTTTTGCGATGTTCAGGGGAAACAGTAAAATGCAAACGAGCGGTTTTGCCATCAGAAGCATAAGAAGCCGCCTCCACCAAATGTTCTTCCAAAGGAGTACGTGGCCCCTCCGGATAATAATGAAAGGCCAACAATCCTTTCGGCAAAGAGCCATAATCCATACCATAAGAAAGCAACAATTGCTCCAAAATCTCCTTTTCAGTGGACCACTCAGGCAATAATTTCTTTAGTTCAGGTGCAAAAGCAAACTCGCTAATTCGTTCAAAAAACACTTTCGACTCCTTATTCTCCTTCTCTTCTGTCAAATGCTCAAACAAGGATTTAAACATTCTAGTCGCAGCACCTGAAGCAGGTACCATCTTCAAAATAGAGAGATTCGATTTTTTTTGATCAAAAATCTGTTGGTATTTTTCAATTTGTTCCTTAGATAATTGCAAAACGCCATCCGAGGGGGTAGCGGCTTTACCAAGGTTCATCCAAGGAAATCCATTTCTAAAAAAATCAACTTGCTGATTAATTTCAGCTTGATTAATACCTTTTTGTGCGAGTTGAATTTTGTCGTTTTCTGTTAGCATAGTTATTGAGATTGAGCATAAATATCACTAAAACAAAAGTAATAATTTTAACGAAACTCATCATCAAAATACAAAAAACTCCAGTTTTAAAATTTATTTGAGGCGAGAAGGAAATTACAAACTAAAGTGAACTCCAATCATCGCCGTCCTACCCACCAAAAAATTCTTCATTTCTGACCTTGAAAAGTCATTAATAATGTAAAAATTTCGTTCACGAACATCCAATAGGTTTTCCAATTTTAAGGAATAGGTCAATAAATTGTTTTTCGATTTTAAATCAAATCCCGCTCCTAAAAAATGCAAGAATGGACCAGATGAATAAAATTGATAGGAATTTACCTGCAGAAAACTATTGACTCTATTTTTAATAAAATACAAAAGTATCTCATTTCCATATAGAGCATTTTGAAAACTACCAAACTGATTTTCAAAATTACTTTTTTCGACGGTAAAAGCTTCATAAAAATTAAATGCTTTTATATAACCCGATTTCGCGCTAATGGTCAAAGACTGATTGGTCGAAAGATTATTTCTGATTGTCCCATCATTGATTAAATTGGCAAATTTGAAACTTGAATAAGATCCCTTTATCTTAAAAGTTACCGCTAATTCTTTGGCGTAATAAGATAATTCCGCATTGAGCAACTTTTGAGAAGATTGAATTTTCAACCATTGATTCTTTTGCAGGCTAAACAAATTGGACAGAAAATTATTATTGAAATAATTCCCATCCGAATTATTGATAGAATAAGACACCATGTAATGCACTTTTGATAGGAGATAATTAGACAAATTGACGTTCCATTTTTCTGCCTTAGGAAACCCAATTTGAATGGAATCTATGCGTTGATTTCGACTATCCAAAAACAAGGTGTCTTTGATGTAATAATTTCGATAAGCGGGATTTAATCCTCTGGAATAATCAATACTAAAATTTTGATCAAACAGTTTTGAACTAATTCCAGCATCCCAATTAAATTGCTGAAAAGTACCTGTCAAATTATTATTATTCACATTAATACGAGCATTTTCAACATTCATTCGATAAACCAAGCCATAAAAATTGCCTTTAAACTCTTGACGAATGGTGGAACGAATTTCATCAAAATGGGAGGAAACCATTTGGTTACGAAAGAGATTTTGAGATAAATTCAAATTTTCAAACGAGGTTTCTGCAATGAAAAGCTTTGGAATCCAAACTTTGATCCACTTCCCTATCCATTTGTTTTCTTGGTATTGTTGAAGCAACAACTGATTAATACTTAGATTCAAAGGATTTTGGTAATTCATGCGCAAATCCACTTCATTTTGACTGGATAGATTTTGAGTCAAAATTTGAATAGCAGAATTATCACCTGTTTTAATCGTACTTAAAGATTCTAAGTAATAATCTTTGATGTAACTTTTTTGTTTTGAATCAAATCCCAATTCTGAATTAATGGTCTGATTGGTAGCATATTGGATTTCTCCTCGGTTCAAATAATATTTCCCTTCAACAATGAATTTCCCTGAGGGTTGGTATTTCAAATTGACAGATTGTCCCCATTTTTTGGGCAAAGTATGAAAATTATATACATCAGAAGTAATAAAACTATTCCCTGGTAGCTTGATCTCAGAATAGTTGGTATTTCGATTAGCAAAATCATCATTTAGATTATTAGCAAATAATTTAAATGTTAGTTTTCGATGAATTTTAAAAATGTTATTCACATTGGCAGTGAATTGCTTATTTCGATTCAGTTTCAACTTCCCTTCATTGGGAAAGCCTCCTCCGTAATTCAAAGGAAAACTAGGTAGATTTTCATAGACGGGACTCTGATCTCGATAATCGTTATAATTGAGCGTTGATTGATTATCACCTACATTGTTGGAGGAAAACATGGCAAAAGTTTTAACGTATTTAGTATTGATAATGGAATTTGATTGAACCGAATATCCATTCAATTGATCTTCTACCACTGCGGCATGTGCTTCGCCAGATTGCGTATAGGAAAACTTTTTGGCAAATTTCAAATTCAGAGCCACAGATTGCGAGGAACCCAAACTTGCGACAATTGAATTTTCAGAAAAATGATCATAGGCCTCAATTTCTTCGATTTCATCCACGTTGATATTTTTGGTTGCCATCGTATAATTAGATTCCATGAGATTATCGCCATCCAACAATACCGTTTCCACAGGCTTATTCCGATATTGTATCCGCCCATTTTCATCTACTTTTACACCCGGAAATCTTCTTAATAAATCTTCAATTTTTTTATCAGTTGGTAGTCTCAAATCTTTCACTTTCAGCGAGACAGTATCAGGTAAATAGTTGTAATTTTTGGGCCGAACTATTACTTCTGAAAGTTGGTACGCCGTATCCTTTTTCATGAAAAAATATTTGGTTTCAAGAATTGGAAAATGAATTAGCTCTGTGTAGGTGTGATAATCCATGGCATTGATGGATAGTTTGAGCGTAGAATTTGGAACAACATCCTTTGAAATGCTGGAATCTATTTTGGTGAACTTAACAAAATTCCCCAAGGTATCTTCATAGGTAATGATGGCTTGATGGATAAATTTCCCACTAGCACCATCTAATATTTGGAAATGGTAGGTAGAAGTTTGAGCCCTACCCTGCCAAGCAACAAGTAAAGACAAGCCGATGAAGAATGAAGCAATGATGCGCTTACTCAATTTCCAAAGGTTTTTCTACATAATCGAAATACATTTGATACGACTCGCCAGGTTTGGGGGGATTTTTCGCTTTGTAATCTTTAATATATTGTTTATCCTCGCCTTTTTTCATTTTGGCATAGTTGGCAAAGGAAATGGATTTCCCTTTGAATTTTTCGGGAATTGCGAAAACCTCTTTTTCTTGGTAATTGATTTTAATAGCTTGCCAAATCTTATAGTTATCATCTGAAGCAATTTTAATGATTAATCCAGGTAAACCTGAAAACTTAAAAGGCCCATCTGATTTTTTGATTTTTGGTGCAAAATATGCGGTATAATTTCTACCACGAAAATACCCCTTGGCCTGATAACAATCTAAGCCTAGATATCGGATGGATTTGGTTTTCTGAATTTTCCATTGGATCAATTTCAATGAATCTGAAACAAGAATCACTTGATTATTTGATTTCTCTGACAATGACAAAATTTTCTGAGTATCATAAAATTTGATCGTAAAATTTCTTTCTTTATTTGCTTCATTCCCTGAGAATAAACTAGATAAGCTGCTTGACTTCGTTTTAATTAAATCCGATTGAAAATACATGGAAGAATTAGGTCTCAACACCAATTTAAAAATGGGTGTTCCTACTGAAATATAAGCAGGCTGAGCATACCATTCTTTGTAATCTACTGAAATAGTTTGTTGGCCAGAAACATTCTGAGTGATAAATAGGGAAGAATAAAGTAAAAATGGGATGAGGTATTTCATAGTGGTAGGTCATTTTGTTATAATTTGATTTATAAATTTATTCTCACTAAATGACAGCTGAAGATTTTTTTCCGTGTATGGAATCTCAATATCATAGGTTTCACCAGGGTCAGGAGGGTGACTAGCTTTATAGGCTTTAATATAGCGTTTATCTTTCCATTTGGTAAGCTTCGCATACACTTGAAATGAAATTGGCTTTTCTTTGAATTTTTCAGTCATTCCTCTAATTTCTTTTTCATGGTAATTTATTTTGATAGCCTGCCATATTATAAATTGATCATCAGAGGCAATTCGAATGATTAATCCAGATAAACCTGAAAACTTAAAAGGCCCATCCGATTTTTTAATTTTGGGAGCAAAGTAGGCGGTATAATTACGACCCCGAAAGTAACCTTTGGCTTGATAACAATCCAATCCCAAATACCGGATGGGTTTGCTTTTTTGAATTTTCCACTTCATCAATTGCAAAGAATCAGAGACAACAAAATAGTTTTTATTGATTTTATCAGATAGAAAAAGGATTTTTTTTCCTTGATAAAACTTGTATAAAAAATCATTCGCTTTTTTAAATTCATCTTCGGGTTGCTCATCCTTAAAATAAGGTGAATTGTTTTTGATGAAATTGGATTGAAAATAAACCGAGTAGCTTGGGTAGATAATCAATTTATAGATAGGTGTACCACCCGAAATGAAACCAGGCTGTTCAGACCATTCCTTGTATTCTACAGAAATAGCATTTTGAGCATTCAATAAATAGGACAAAAAAATAAAGCTAATAAAAAAAGCTATTTTTATGCATTTCATGGCGAGCAAAATTTGGTAAGTATTATGACAAAATCGAATTAAAATACCATTTCAATCCGTTCAATTTTTACATCCAACTTATTATTCCTTTGATCAGGAGGCAATGTGGACAAAAACTGTTTATAATCTTCCGCCATTTGTTTTTTGGCCATTTTCACATAAGTCCAAAATTGTATTTGATTGCTAAAATACTTGGGGGCAACATTGACAATAGCTTTCTCCGTAAACTCAATTTTGGTAGCCAAAAAAGAAAACATATTATCATCCGAGGTTATTTTTAATATCAAACCAGGCAATCCGTTGAATTTAAAAGGACCATCCGAAATGGGGATGTCTGGACAATACAAAGCCGTATAATTTCTTTCTCGGAAACGGCATTTCGCCATTTTAACGTTTCTACCCAAGTATTTGGTAGTCGGATTATTAGAAACGATTTTCCATTTAATCGTATTCAAAGAATCAGAGATTATTTGTTTTTTACTATCAAATACATGTTGGGCAGGATACAATATTGTATTGTTCTTATAATCCTTCACTAGATAGATGGAGTTTTTTTCCATGTTGCTGATTATTTTTTTTAATTCCAGAGAGGATTGATCTTTGGCCTTAGGTTCTACACTTTTATAAATACTTAACTCTCCATTACTTGACAATCTGGTGATGGACGTCGAAAAAATCTGAAATTCCTCATAAGTTACGATGACACCTTTTTGGCCCATAACGGAAAGAGATAAGAAAAAAAGCATTACTTGGAAAATGCTTTTTAAAAAATAATTATTTTGAATTTTCTTGGACAGATAGTCAATATAGGAGTTTAGGTTCAGTATCATAATATCTTAGAGTTAGGAAAAGGAATTGGTA
>JBJTNH010000007.1:0-23159 GCA_046073945.1 Aquirufa sp.
CGGTATAAAAATTCCAATTTAAGTAAGAATGATTTAAGGTTGAATAAGCGGAAGGCATTTCAATCCTTGGATCTCTATTATCCATCCCCGCTTCTATGAGTAGTATTTGATTTTGAGGATTTTCACTTAAGCGATTGGCTAAAACACAACCCGCAGTACCAGCGCCCACAATGATGTAATCAAATTGCATATTGAAATTGCTTAATGAGTATTTTGTATAATTTTAATAAATTTCTATATTTTTACTGAAAAATATATCACTATATGCAAGAATTATATACTTATTTTTTACTTGGATTGCAGCATATTTTAAATATAATGGCCCTGGACCATTTATTATTTATTTTATCATTTGTTTGTGTTTATACCTTTGCCAATTTAAAACATACTTTTTATCTAGTAACTGCATTTACTTTAGGTCATTCCATCACCTTGGCTTTGGCAACTTTTAAATTGGTGAATTTCTCCCAAAACTGGATTGAATTTTTGATCCCTTGTACCATTCTTTTGTCAGCTCTGGCGAATTTGTCTTTTGAAAAAGTAGCTCCTTCTAAAGAGAAATTGTCTTTGTTCAAATATGTGAGTATCACATTTTTTGGACTCATTCATGGATTAGGTTTTTCTAATTATTTGCAAAGTTTATTGGGTCAAGAACAGTCTGTATTTAAAGCGTTATTTTCTTTTAATGTTGGTCTTGAAATTGGGCAAATTGTAGCTCTATCTTTCATATTACTTGTTTCCTCCATTGTTGTAAATGTTTTAAAAATAAAACATAAAAGTTTAGTTTTAGTTGTTTCAGGGATGATTATTGGACTTTGTTTGCCAATGATATTTGAAAGAGTGATGCAGTTAGGCTTTTGATGTTTATTGCATCATCGAATTTTTTTTGAAGGATAGCAGGAGCATTTATGATTAGCTATGTAGCTTTTCATGCAAAAAAATTCTTAAATTCGTTTTAAATTTATTCATACCTCCAATTATATGCTTTCATCTTTTTCGAATAATTCATTATTTCGAATTGTTTTTTCGATATTTTTAATAGGATTCACTTTTGTTTCTTATTCTCAATCAACCAAAAAGAATATTGATGAAGTCAGTGACGATCAAATCACAGCTTTTTATAGAAAAGCTCAGAGTAGTGGTATGTCTGAAGTGCAAATTGAAAAAGCAGCCTTATCTCAAGGTTATACCCCCGCTGATATTGCCAAAGTTAGAGAAAGAATTGCCCAACTTGTCTCAAATTCATCAATGAGCTCCTCAAGCTTGACTGTTAGCGATAATAGTCGAAAAACTTTATTGCCTTCTTCTTCAGAAACTGGGATGAAAAATAGTACAACTTCCAATAGCTTACTTTTTGGAGAATCTTTGTTTTCTAATGCTAAGTTATCATTTGAGCCTGATTTAAGGATTGCAACGCCTAAAAATTATCAATTAGGACCTGATGATGAACTTAACATTGATATTTTTGGAGAAGTATTGGACAATTTCAAAGTAAAAGTGAGTCCTGAAGGAACGATTAAAATATTAAATCTAAGTCCTATTTACATTAATGGCTTAACGATTGATGCAGCCTCTGAACGTATCATGAGTAGGCTACGCCAATTGTACCAAGGTATCAACCGCCCAGGTAGTGGTGTTTCTGGTCAAGTTACATTAGGAAATGTTCGTAGTATCAAAGTGACAATTACCGGTGAAGTTAAGTCGCCAGGTACATACACTGTTTCTTCATTAGCTACTGTATTTAATGCTTTATATTCCTCTGGTGGTCCAAGTCAAAATGGTTCTTATCGTAATATACGTGTCATAAGAGGTAATAAAGTGGTTCGTGTACTCGACTTATATGATTTTCTTTTGAAAGCTGATCAGAGCGATAATATCCATTTGCAAGACCAAGATATTATTCGTGTAGCGGATTATGAAAATAGAGTGACGTTGTTGGGTGAAGTAAAACGTCCAATGATTTTTGAAGTTCAAAAAAATGAAACTTTGAAAGATGTGTTGCGTTTTGCAGGTGGGTTTACAGAAAAGGCATATACTTACACGATTAGCCTGACAAGAAATACTTCTAGAGAATTGAAATTGTTGAACATTACCCAAGATGAAGTCAATGCATTTTTGCCTCAAAACGGAGATAGATTTCAAGTGGGGGAAAGTTTAAATCGCTATGAGAATCGAGTACGAATAGGAGGTGCTGTATTTAGGCCTGGAATTTATGCTTTAGAAAACGGAGTAGCTACTGTAAAAGAATTGATTAAAAAAGCGGAAGGTCTAAGAGAAAATGCCTTTTTAAATAGAGCATTGTTGAGTCGAAAAAATGATCAATTAGAATCTGAACTTTTGTCTTTTGATTTATCCAAATTATTGAAAGGTGAAATAAGTGATATTCCATTAAAAAGAGAAGATAGTTTAGCAATTTTCTCTCAAAGTGATTTAAAGGAGTCGAGATATGTTACAATTAATGGTGAAGTAAATAAAACAGGACAATTTTCCTTCTATGAAAGTATGAAATTAGGGGATTTGATCTTATTAGCCAATGGCTTTAAGGAGTCTGCTAGTTTCTCGAAATTAGAGTTGGCCAGAAGAGTAATTGATCATGGTGTTAATAAATCTGATCAAAGTGTTATCATAAAATCTTTTGATCTTGATGGAAGTTTGAAGTTAGATAATGAGGCCAGCCAATTTCTTTTAGAGCCATTTGACATAATTTCAATCCGGTCAGCACCTAATTACGAGAGTCAAAGAATGGTTAGTATTACTGGACAAGTAAATTATCCAGGTGGTTATGCACTTAAGAAGAATGAATATAAACTTTCCGATTTAATTGATTTAGCTGGAGGTTTAAAGCAAGAAGGCTTTATTGAGGGTGCAAAATTATACCGAGATAGTACCATAGTAGGGGTTGATATTAAATCTGTCATCTCAAATAAAAATTCAGCTCAAAATTTATTGTTAATGTCAGGTGATCGTATCGATATACCCAGAATTGTTGAAACTGTTAAAATCTCAGGTGCAGTTCAAAACCCCATTGCTTTGAGTTTTAAAAATAATTTCAGAGTGAGAGATTATATTTCAGAAGCAGGAGGTTTGACAGATGTCGCGATTAAAAGACATATTTATGTGAAACGGTTGAATGGAATTTCGGCAAGAACGAAGAGAATTCTTTTCTGGCATATTTATCCAAAAGTTGATGCAGGTTCAGAAATTATCATTCCATCTTATCCTGCTGATAAACAAAAAGGGTTGACATCTGCTGAGGTAATTGGATTGAGTAGTTCTCTCGCTTCGGTTACTATTGCACTAATCACTTTAATCAGACTTTTGAATTAACAGATATGTCTTCTTCGATAAAAAATAGTAATGAATTACCTGCATCAGGAAAAGATGAAATTTCAATTGATTTACTTCAATTGTTTCATAATTTAATTGCTCATAAATGGAGGATATTAATATTTGCCTTTGTCTTTGCGATTCTAGGTGCTTTGTACTCTTTGACAAGCCCCAATGAGTATGTTTCTACTGTAAAATTATTGCCTGAAATTGATTCCAAATCTGTTGGAGGAATGGGTGGATTACGATCTTTAGCCGGATTGGCTGGGATTGATTTAAATTCAACAACAAGCACTGAGGCCATACGTCCTGATTTATATCCAAATATTTTGCAGAGCACACCTTTTTTACAATCTATTCTGGATAAAAAAATCTATGTATCTAAGAAACGAAAGTGGATTATTCTTAGAGATCTTTTATCGAAAGAAAGAATAAAAGCCCCTCTTTCATTATCAAATGATGAAGAGGAAGAACAGATGGAAGAGGGGGATCAATTCATCATTCCTCAAGGTGCTTTGGCTAATGGATTAGTCAATTTAGATAAGAAAAGTAATGCAATTTTGTTGAATTTGAAAAATAGAATTACAGCTGAAATAGATAAAAAAACGGGGGTAATTACCATTTCAGTTAAATTACCGGATCCTGTTGCTGCGGCAAGTGTGAGTTATTTTGCACAACAATATTTGACTGATTATGTAACTAAATATCGTACTGAAAAATCTGTCAAAGAAGTGATATTCTTAAAGAAGCGCCAACAAGAAGCTAAGGATAGATATGACCAAGCTTTACATACTTTGTCCAATTACAGAGATCAAAATAGAAACCTTTTTCTAAATGTTGCCAAGGATCAAGAAAAGAAATTACAATATGAAGTTGATTTAGCCTATAATCTTTATTCAAGTTTAAATAATCAATTGGCTGATGCTCAAATCAAAACACATAGAGAAACACCTGTCATTAAGGTATTAGAGCCAGCTCAAGTGCCTATTAAGAAAAATAGCCCTAAAAGAGCTATAATTACTATCGGTTTTCTCTTCTTTGGAATATTCGTCTCAGCCGTAAGCGTTTTGTTGAAAACAATTAACCTAAAGAATTATTTAACTAAATGCCTGTTATCTATTATCGTTTTTTTTAAAACATTAAGAAATTAAGAGTCATTTAGATTTTTTCTTTTTAACATTAAGAAATTAAGAGTCATTAAGATTTCACTTTTCTCTCTTCACTTTTCTCTCTTCTCTCTTCTCTCTTCTCACCTCAATCCGGCATCGGAAGAATAATTCTAAAAGTTGTTCCCTTGTTTAATTCTGTCGATTTCAGGATTAATTTTCCTTTGTGGTAATTCTCTACGATTCGTTTTGCTAAAGTTAGTCCTAAGCCCCAACCACGTTTTTTGGTACTAAATCCAGGTGAAAATACTTTTCCTGTATTTTTTGGAGATATTCCTTTGCCTGTATCTGTGATATCAATGTTGATAACATTGTTTTTTCCTTCCGTCAAAATAATACTAATTAAACCCGTTCCACTCATCGCATCTACTGCATTTTTACAAATATTTTCAATTACCCATTCAAATAAATAGCGGTTCACATTGGCCGTTTGATTGGGATTTAAATGCGATTGAATATCTACGGTTACTTTGGAAGAAATTCGAATTTTTAAGTATTTCAAAAAACTTGAAATTAATTCTTCGATATCTTCTTCTTTTAATATGGGTAATGAGCCAATATTTGAAAACCGAGTGGTGATGGTGTCTAAGCGTTGAATATCTTTGGTCAATTCCTCTACAATTTCTGGATTAATGTCGGGTTCATTTCTGAGAATTTCTACCCACGCAGTCAAAGAGGATAGGGGAGTGCCTAATTGATGTGCCGTTTCTTTAGCAAGTCCTACCCAAACCCTGTTTTGTTCCGCTCTTCTCGAATAAGAGAAAAAGATGTAGCCTAATCCTACTAAAATTAGAACAACAACCAATTGAGACAATGGATAATATCTCAATAATTTTAGTAACTGCGAATTTCCATAGTAAATATATTCTTTTTGAAATCCCATGTCCATCTCGATGGGTTTGTTATTTTCCAAAAGTATTTCAGCCAATTTTGTTTTTAATAAAGTTTGCTTTGCCTCTGTGGATAATTGGTCTGACATGGGAATATTGATCGAGTTTAAATGACCACTTCCATCTTTCCAAATAACAGGAATTGTATTGTTTTCATTGATTTTCTTGATTCTTTCAAAAAAGAAATTGATATCCGCATTTTCATCACTTGTCATTACATAGCGAATCGTTTCGGCGTATAACTCAATCTGCTGCTTTTCCCTTTCTTCCAATTTAGAGACTAGCCCGTCTGTAAAATAAAGCGAAAAGCTAGCCATGACTATACAAACAGCTATAAACGCCACTTTTAACCAAGTGTCTCGGTTGTAAAATGCTAATGGTATTGATAAATCTCTCAACATAGAATTATTTTCAACTATGAAAATCTTACATTCATCACAAATTACCTACCGTTTATCCACAAATCAAAAAAAAAAGTTTCTAAGGTACTATGTATTGCAAAGTACCTTGCCTATATTTGCATTGTTAATTTAAAACACAAACCAATGGATATTGAGAATACCAAGGTGCAGATGCGAAAAGGGATTTTAGAATTCTGTATTCTGCAAATTATTTCAAGAGGAGAAGTTTATGCTTCGACGATGTTGCAAGAATTAACTTCTGCAAAAATCATGGTAGTGGAGGGGACATTGTATCCTTTGCTGACTCGTTTAAAAAATGCTGGCTTATTGGATTACAAATGGGTTGAATCTAGTTCAGGTCCTCCTCGAAAATATTATGTATTAACAGAAATGGGCCAAACCTTTTTGGCTGAATTAAAAGAAACTTGGACTGATTTGGAAAATTCAGTTCATCAAATCATCGATCCATCATCCTCAAATTCATAAAAAATGAAAAAGACTTTATCAATCAACATCGCCGGAGTTGTATTCCATATAGAAGAGGATGCATTCGGAATATTAGATGCTTATTTATCATCGATTCAAGCATATTTTGAAAATTTTGAAGGTTCCAAAGAAATCATAGCCGATATTGAGGGGCGAATTGCTGAAAAATTTTGGACTATTCGGGAAGAGGAAAAAACCGAAGCCATATCCTTAGAGCATGTGAATAATCTAATTGCTGCGCTTGGTACTGTTGCTGATTTTCAAGAGATTGAAAATGAGGAATACCGTAAAGAATCGACCAATTCAGGTCAATCAAAAACAGATTCTACTCCAAAAAATCCCAAGATTTTTAGAAGAGATATTTTAAGAAAACAATTGGGTGGAGTTGCTGCAGGTTTAGGTCGATATTTCGATATTGATCCAATTTGGGTAAGAATTATCTTATTGGTTGGCTTTTTTGGTTTAATCCCTTTATTGCATGTTGGGAATGTGATTTTCTGGGCTTATATCCTTTGTTGGATTGCTATCCCAGGAGAGAATTACACGGAAGATGATCGTCAATATAGAAAGTTTTATAGAGACCCTGAAAAGAAAGTAATTGGTGGAGTGATGGCGGGTATTGCCGCCTATACGGGTTGGGATTTGGGTTTATTAAGAGTTTTGGCAGTGATTTCAGCTTTATTTTTTGGTGCTGGTATTTTAACCTACATCGTTATCATGGCGATTTCTCCACAAGCAAAAACATTGACGGATAAAATGGAGATGCAAGGGGAGCCTATTACTTTGGAAAACATTGAAAATAACATTAAAAAATCCATTGATAATGAAAATGGCCCAGAAAGCACTTTGTCAAAAATTTTATTGTTCCCTTTTAGAGCATTAGCCATAGTTTTCAAATCTTTAAGTGGAGTATTGATTGGTATCCGTTGGTTTTTTCAAATCGCGGCGGGATTCGTTCTGACAGTTTTGGGATTAGCTCTTTTAGTTGTGTTGTTTGTTTTTACGCTTTCAGGTGCCTCAGGTTTTGATCATGGCTTATTAAATATTTCATTAGGCGAGGCACAATTACCAATTTTTTTATTGGCTAAAGATTTGCCTTCATGGACTTTTTGGGCATTTTTGGCTGCTTTTTTACCTATCATTGTTTCCATCTGTATGACCGGAGTGTCACTTTTGATCAATCGAAAAGTATTTAATAAAATGTTTTCCTATGTGTCATTTGCAGTCATTTTAATAGGTTGGATCGCTCTATTTTTTGCAGCATCTACCCTAGGTAAGAATTTTGCAAGAACAGCATCTGTTAATCAAGTAAAAGATTTACCAATTAATAAAGCACCATACCTTTTAGATGTGAAAAAAGAATCGCAAGAATCGATTTTTGAAAAAATGTTGGGGAATAAAGCATTGGTAGATGAATTTGTAGAAGATGAAGATATTCATGAATACAATAATGGGGGATTTAGTCGAGTGAGAATTAGTTTAGAAGGATATTCAGGTAAGAATGTACAAATCATACAATTTTCTAAATCGAACGGATTTGACCGATCAGATGCTGAAAAAAATGCAAAAAGTATCAATTATGGATTCAGTCAAGTAGGCGAAAAGCTGCTTTTTGATACGCATTTTGGTATTTTAAATCAAAAATTTAGAAATCAAAGGGCACGAGTGAAAATATTGATTCCTTATGGAATGGAATTTAGTATGAGTCGCGATTTCGCAAGCTATGTAGATAATGTGATTGATGGTGGGTATTTCAATGAGGAAAAAGGAGATTTGTTCGCGGGTTCTTTATGGACTTTTACTTCAGTAGATCATTTGGTTTGTAATAATCGTGAGCCAATCGAGTTTGGTTCCAATTTTGGGAATAATTCTTCTCAAGATGTTGAATCAGAACAAAGCCAATTTTCGATCTCTAAAACTTATGAGCCTTTTTCAACCATTGAAGTAAATAATTCAGATGCTTCTTTGATTAAAATTGAGCAAGGAAAAGAATACAAAGTTTCCTTTAAGGGTGATTTCGCTTCTTCAGATTTTGATTCTGATGCAAAAGTAAATGCAGGAGTTTTAAAATTTGATCAAATTCAATCGGGTATAGAAGTGGTGATTCAAACGCCAAATTTGAAGAAATTGGAATTAAGTGGAAGTGCGCGGACTGAATTAAGCGGCTTTAAGTTGACTAATTTAGAGCTAATATTAAAAAATGAACATAGTCTTACTTTAATTGGCTCTTCTGATAAATTAATAGCTTCGACTTTTGATCAATCGGAATTAATCGCTAATAATTGGACAACCAAAAATGCATTAGTATTTGCCCAAAATGAGTCTAAAATGGAATTAAATGTAAGCGAGTCTATTAAAGGAAAGAAGGAAGAAAGTGCTGTGATTAATTATCCGGCGCAAAAATCTTTAAAAGTATTATTGAATCAAAAGAAAAAATAATTGATATGCTCCATGCAACTTAATGTGAGCTAAGAGCATCTTCTTTTCATATTTAAATTTTATCTTATGAAATTAAATCTTCAAAAATCCTTTCTTTTATTGGCTTTTTTGTTCATTAGTCAATCTCTTTTGGCCGATAATGAAACGATTAGAAAAGCGTTTAAGGTTGCTGGTTTTTCTGCTTTAGAAATTGGAAGTGCCTTCGAAGTACAAGTAAAACAATCATCTACTTTTTCCTTAGTAGCCACTGGACATCCTGAGGATGTGAATGCCTTAGAGGTGGATATTAATGGTAATACCTTGGAAGTCCATTTCAAAGAAAATTCAAATTGGTTCTCGTGGAATTGGGGGAAAAATAGAAAAAAAATTGTCTTGCAAATTTCTATGCCAAAAATCACTTCAGCCGATTTTTCAGGAGCTACGAAAGTGGAAGTGAGAGGATTTACTGATGAGGAAAATTGTAATATGACTGTTTCTGGAGCTTCAAAGTTGAATTTAATAGACTTTAATGCAGATAAATTGTCTTTAGAAATTTCAGGCGCTGGTCATGTTAAATTAACAGGCCATATAATTAAATTAAATCTTGACTGTTCAGGTGCTAGTAAATTGGATGCCGCAGAAACATTTATTCGAGATGCGGATCTTGAATTATCTGGCGCTTCCCATGCCTTGGTTCAAGTTCAAAAAACCTTGCGAGTAAATGCTTCTGGAGCCTCAAAAGTAAGTTACAAAGGGAGTCCCAATGTAAGTAAGGATGTCTCCGGGGCTTCTTCGGTGGTTCGAGTAAATGACTGATGAGGTATTACCTCTTACCTCTTACCTCCTTTCCCCCGCTTGAATTTTTAGAGGTATGGAGTTTCTTTGAGGTGGGACTGGACAAGCATAGGTTTCATTATAGGCGCAATAAGGAAAATACGCTTGATTAAAATCGACGGTGATTTTATTTCCATTCAATTGATCAGCTGGGATGTCAATGTAACGTCCCCCGCCATAGGTTTCGATGGGTGCTGTTAAATCTTTGAAAGCTAAAAAGAAATTTCCATTACTGTGCTGATATAAATCCAATGAAAGTTGCTTTCCGTTCTTTTCGGTACTAATGACAGCGAATAACACCATTTTCTCAACACTACCATCTGTCATTTTAACTTCAATCTCCTTTATTTCGTCTAATTTTTTTATTTGAAAATCAAGTTTCCAGGCAGATTGATAAGGATAGTATGTTAACCCTTTAAAATTCATCTTATCCTTTATCGGAGAATCGTCCAAGGTTCGAAATGATTCATCTTTCTGAGCTCTTGAATTAATCGCAGCAATGGAGTCTTGATTGCTTTTTAGCTTTTCCACTTTTGAATTATCGGGAATACTGATATAAATAATGAAAGCGATTAGAAAAAAGATAATTAAAAACCAAGGCTTGAATTTCATAGGATTGGATGTAATTTTGAAAGGTATTTACAAAAATAAAAAATATTGCGGATGTTTACAGGAATAGTTGAGGCCATGGGGCTTTTGGAAAAAAAAGAAATCAAAGGTAGTAATTATGATTTTTGGTTTTCTTGTCCTTTTACAGATCAATTAAAGATTGATCAATCACTAGCTCACAACGGAGTCTGTTTAACAGTCGTTGAAATTAAAAATAATCAATACAGAGTAACGGCCATTGACGAAACGCTTAAAAAAACAAATTTAGGTGATTTGACTCTTGGACAAAAAGTCAATTTAGAGCGTTGTATGCTAGCCAATGCGCGCTTCGACGGTCATATTGTTCAAGGACATGTCGATTTAACGGGAATTTGCACCGACATTCAAGTGAAAGATGGTTCTTGGGAATATTTTTTTGAATACCCTGCAGCGAGTGGTCAAATAACGGTTGAAAAAGGGTCTATTTGTGTAAATGGAACAAGCCTAACTGTGGTACAATCAGGGGATCATTCATTTTCTGTGGCGATTATCCCTTATACCTACGAAAACACCATATTTCATCAATTAAAAATTGGTGATCGTGTTAATTTAGAGTTTGATATTATAGGAAAGTATTTGCAAAAAATATCTGGAAATAGGAATTAGAGCAAAGAGAAGATAGAAAAGAGAAAAGAGAAAACACTTCTTACCTCTTACCTCTTACCTCTTACCTCTTATCCCTACACGCTAAAAAACATTTTTTTCTGATAGCAGAAATATAAAAATGCCCATTTGATTCCTAAATAACAGATGGCTATTACCACTGCGCTATAAGATTCAGTAAATAATTGTCCTAACCAATGAAACAATCGATCAGCAGTGAATTCCCAGTCGATAAATGCGTTGGATAAATAGATTAAAATAGAATTCATTCCTATGACTTTGAAAAAGAAGGCCCATTTTCTATACTCTAAGACATCAATGATGTAGTAAAAGATTGATAAGAAAACTAAACTGATACCTCCTGCTTGTAAAACAAAAGAACTTGACCAGATATTTTTATTGATTGGGAAGTCTAAATTCCAAATTTGTGCCAAAATGATCGATGAAATGCCTGCAATTAATAAATAAAGGCTTTTTTCTTTACCACTTTTTGAATTGTTTTTTAAGAAGTTTCCTGTGATAATACCCAACAATCCTGTTGCAATTGCCGGGATGGTAGAAGTTAATCCTTCAGGATCGTGATTGCCTTTGTATAGACGACCTGGCATTAAAATTCTATCCAAATAGGATGCAAAATTACCTTCTTGTGTTAAGTCGCCCATCGGAAAACCAGGTGCTGCATTGAATTTTAATAGAGCATAATAGAAAATCAAGATTCCACCGAACCATAAAATTTGAAAAATGTTCTTTTTGGTGTACAAGAAGATGATATTCGCAAATAAATAGCCCAATCCAATTCTGCCTAATACGCTGCCAAATCTTATTTCTTCTATTGGTTTGAATTCAAGTCCATTGTTGTAGATAATGCCTAGTGCAACTAAAATTAATCCTCGTTTGATTACTTTGATGAGTAATTGCTCTCTCGTTTTTCCTTGTTCTAATTGTCGGCCTAAGGCATAAGGAGTAGAAACACCTGCCATGAATAAAAACATAGGGAAAATTAGGTCATACATTCTGAAACCATGCCATTCAGGGTGACTTAATTGATAGGCCGCGGTTTCCCAAAATGTTGAGCCTGATGCTTTGGCTAATAAATGAATTACTTCCTCTCCTCCCATAATCCAAAACATGTCGAAACCTCTAAGGGCATCAAGCGAATAGAGTCTTTTTGAACTGGATGGATTTAATTGATTTTCTGAAATTGTCATTGTTTAATAGGTTTATTTCTTGCAAATAAATAAAAATTAATGAATTTGTATTCTTTCAATTTTAATTCGAAGTTTAATTTTTAGGCAAGTTTGCCTATTATTTAAACGTAATTATACCGTTAAATAAAAATAGTAGATATTCTGTGACAAATAAAATTCTTAATTCTTGAAATCTAGTAATTTTGATCAAGGGTTTTCACACAACTCATTTTTCTACTATCAACATATATAAGCATTTACAATTTGAATTTATTCATTCTAAGGTTAGTGATTACTATTTGTTGGTTTCATGGATTTCCCAAAAATCTTTTTCGATTTTATGTTGCATAGAAAGTATACCTACCTACTAGTTGTTTTATGTCAGTTGTTAGGAATAAATACATTTTCTCAAGAAGTTTTAGAAAGAAGAAAGTTTGTTATTTATGATTTGGCAACTAAATCAATTTTCGATTTAGATCTTGAACATCAGATTTTTTTTATGATGAATCAAGAGGCGAGAGTCGGACCATTTAAATTGAATTTCGAAAATGTCAAAATAGAGGATATCGATCAAAATATTCATGTAAATTGTTTGAATAAATTTGCTGGTGAGTTTTATCTTTCAATTGCTGGAACGGGGCAAATTTACACCTTCAATCCTAGCAATCATGTTTTCAAAAGGTTAGATAAAACCTTTTATCGGGGATTTAATTTTTATTCAATTCCTGTCGCTAGAAAAGATTCGATTTATTCTTTGGGTGGTTATGGATTTTGGCATATTAATAATGTATTGACTTATTATGATAAAAAACTGAATGAATGGGAGCAACTTCAAAAGAAGTTTTCAGAGTATGATCCTGCTCGAATAGTTTCAAAATTTGGTGGTTATCATCCGATAGAAGACAAAATTTTTGCGGCAGAAATAAAAGATCCCTATTCGGAAAAAGAACTATTACCAATTCCATTTTTTCAATTTGATTTCAAAAATAGGAGTTGGTTGAAATTGGGGACTATTAAGTCTTTACCTACATCCTATATGCAATATGATCATTTAGATTTACTTTGGACAGGGCAATTTTTTTTCTCACATGATTTTACCTCACCTCATTTTATTGATCCTGTGGCAAATAAGCACTACAAATACATGGGCAATAAAAAGTCCTTTTTCTCATTGTCTGTCCACTTAGAATCAAAAGGAGCCTATTTGTATTCATTTTTACAATTGAACAATAAAAACCAAGATAAAATATTAGTTGATTCCATTTCTGTAAAATCCTTGTTGAAGGATAGCGCTGTATTAGGTACTTTTTACCAACCAGTTTCTATTTTAGATGGTATCAATTATTATTTAGTTGGAATTGTATTTTTGGTTTTTATGTTGATCATTCAATTTTTCAAAATTCGTAAAAATAAATTGATTCAAAGCTTCCATCAAGGTTTAGTGAAATCCATAGAATTTCCTGAGTATAGTCAAGAGTTTTTAAGATTTATGTTTAACCGAGAAAATCATATTTGTTCCACTGAAGAATTGAATGCTATATTAAATTGTAGTGATAAATCCATCGAAAATCAAAGGCAAATTCGATCCAAATTCATTTCTACTTTGAATCTTTGGATTGAAATTGAATTTCAAGTGCCAGAAGCTATTGGAAGAATTTCTTCAGAACATGACAAGAGATTCGTGAATTATACCATAACAACTGAAGGTTTACGTGTATTGGATCAAATCTTTCGATTAAAATAAAAAAAAGGAGGCTAATTAAATTAGCCTCCTTTTTTTGATAATACGATAAATCTATTTTAAAAATCCTCATCTAAGGAGAATCCCATCGATTCTTTATCGGACATAACTCCTGATTTTTGATATTCTGCAACACGTTTCTCAAAGAAATTGGTTTTTCCTTGCAAAGAAATCATCTCCATGAAATCAAAAGGATTAGTTGCATTGTAGTATTTTTTACAATTTAATGATACTAACAATCGGTCAGCTACGAATTCGATGTACTGACACATTAATTCCGCATTCATTCCAATCAATGAAACTGGCAAAGCAACCGTAACGAATTCTTTCTCAATTTCAACGGCATTTAAAATGATTTCATATACTCGATCTTGAGATAGTTTATTTTTTATATGATCTGAATACAATAAACAAGCGAAATCGCAGTGCAATCCTTCATCTCTAGAAATTAACTCATTAGAGAAGGACAAGCCTGGCATCAAGCCTCTTTTCTTTAACCAAAATATTGAACAGAATGATCCTGAAAAGAAAATACCTTCTACCGCTGCAAATGAAATTAATCGCTCTACGAAGTTGTCACTCTCAATCCATTTTAATGCCCAATCGGCTTTTTTCTTAACACAATCGATGGTTTCAATGGCACGCAATAAACGATCTTTTTCTTTAGGTTCTTGTATATAAGAATCAATTAAAAGAGAATAGGTTTCCGAATGGATATTTTCCATCATTACTTGAAAGCCATAAAAGCATTTGGCCTCCGCATATTGCACTTCTCTTAAAAAGTTGTTCGCTAAGTTTTCATTCACAATGCCATCTGAAGCAGCAAAAAATGCTAAGACATGTGAGATGAAATGACGTTCTCCGTCATTCATTTTTTTCCAGTCATTGATGTCTTGCGACAAATCAATTTCTTCGGCTGTCCAAAAAGAAGCTTCTGCTTTTTTGTAAAACTGCCAAATATCATCATGTTTAATGGGGAATAAAACGAATCTGTTAGGATCTTCAACTAATAAGGGTTCCGATAAAAGTGCTTTTGACATGTATTTAGAAAAATTGAATTCGAATTTAATAATTTTAAAACTAATTTAAGAGGCAATGGTCAATTAAATTTCAAATAAATAAACTCACCGTTAGGTCAATTTGTTTTATGAAATTTAAAAGAAAAATCCTCCTACCTGAACCACAAATGCTGACCCATATGGTGAGCTTTTGGCACCATATCCCGATGAATAATTTAGGTCATACATCAAAGTCAAATTGAGTCCAATTTTGGAACCTATTCCGATACCAACTAAAACTGGATTGGAATAACTGAGCCCAGTGTTACCTGAAAGATTGGAATAGTTTTCAACTTGGGCCGTTAGATAACTTTGCCCAACAATTTGAGATAAAGCAGGAACATAATGCCTTGCAAAAATTCTTTCACCCAATAAATTTGAAGTTAATTTACCAATGGAACCTCCATAATTAATGGAATAATATTGATAGGTTACTCCAAGGCCAATCACCGTATTGTTAGTCAATTGATATCCAGCCATTGGAGAAAGGCCAATACTTGTTGGATTTCCAAAACTTAATCCTGAAATACCACCACCAAAATGGACTCTTTCTTTGAAACTTAATTCACTTACATCTTTTTCTACATCTAGGTCGCCTTCTGCTCCCTCTTCTTTGATGACAACTGCATCTTGAGCGAAAGTGGATAGCGAACTACCAAAACTTAGTAGTCCAATGATAAGTAGTAGTTTTTTCATTTTTTTTTCAATTTATGTAAGCAATCAACGTTTTTTTTGAAGGTTTATGATTTGTCCCGCAAGATTAACAAAATTAAAGGATAATTTTGTTTTATGAATGATGTTGTTTCTAGTTCTGTTACAAATTCGGGGATTGAAAATTTAGATCCAAAGTCGCATATAATTATCAAAGGCGCTCGCGTCCATAATTTGAAAAATATAGATGTTGCGATACCCCGAAATCAATTGGTTGTGATAACAGGTTTGTCTGGTTCAGGCAAATCCTCTTTAGCTTTTGACACTTTGTTTGCCGAGGGTCAAAGAATGTATGTGGAAAGTTTAAATAGCTATGCAAGGCAGTTTTTGGGACGAATGGAAAAGCCTGCGGTGGATTATATTCGAGGGGTTTCGCCGGCGATAGCTATTGAACAAAAAGTAAATACGAAAAATCCACGTTCTACTGTAGGAACAACAACTGAAATCTACGATTATTTAAAGCTACTTTTCGCCCGAATTGGTAAAACCTATTCACCTATTTCAGGTGAAGAAGTTAAGAAAGATTCAGTTTCTGTTATTGTTGACTGGATTTTAACATACGATCAAAAAAGAGTTTTGGTATTAGCTCCATTTTTACGTCATGATGATCGAAGCTTCGAGTATGAATGTCAATTGCTGGTTCAAAAAGGCTATTCACGATTAATGTTTGAAGGTAAAACATTGGACTTGGAAGAATTGCTTGAGGATAAAGAACAATTGGCCCAATTTCAAAAAAAATCAGATTCTGTTGCGATTTTAATTGATCGTTTGCTCAGCAAGGCAGATGATGAAGAAACTTTATTCCGACTAGGGGATTCTGTTCAAACGGCTTATTTTGAGGGTGATGGTGTGTGTTGGATAGAAATCGAAGGGGAAGAACGGAGAGTGTTTTCCAATAAGTTTGAATTAGATTCCATCGTTTTTGAGGAGCCTAGTTTGAATTTATTTTCATTTAATAATCCTTATGGTGCTTGTCGTAACTGTGAAGGTTATGGTAAAGTATTGGGCTTAGACCCTAATTTGGTTATTCCAGATCATGAATTATCTGTTTATGAAGGAGCCATTGCTCCATGGAGAAGCGAAAGAATGAGTGAATGGCTTTATCCATTGTTAAGAAATGGTGTCAATTTCGATTTTCCAATTCATCGGCCTTATAAAGATTTGACAGAAAAGGAAAAGGAGTTATTATGTAAAGGCAATAAATATTTCGCTGGATTAAATCAATTTTTTGATCATTTAGAAAAAGAGACTTATAAAATTCAATACAGAGTATTATTGTCTAGGTATAGAGGCAAAACAGATTGCCCAGAATGCAAGGGTTCGCGGTTAAGAAAAGATGCAGCTTATGTCAAAATTGGTGGAGTTTCTATCATCGCTTTAGTTCTTTGGCCACTTACTAAAGTGAAAAGCTTCTTTGAAAATTTACAGCTAGATGTTCACGATCAAGCTTTATCTAAACGTATTTTGATTGAGATTAACAATCGATTGGAATACATGGATCGAGTTGGATTAGGTTATTTGACACTTAATCGTTTAAGCTCCACGTTATCAGGTGGAGAATTTCAACGGATAAAATTGGCAACATCTTTGGGTAGCGCCTTGGTTGGTTCCATGTATATTTTGGATGAACCTAGTATTGGATTACATCCTAGAGATACGACTCGTTTGATTTCAGTATTACTCATGTTAAAAGCCATGGGAAATACAGTGATTGTGGTAGAACATGAGGAGGAAATTATGCGCGCTGCAGATCAAATCATCGATATTGGACCAGAGGCAGGAAGATTAGGAGGCAATTTGATGTTCCAAGGAAGTTTGAAGCAAGCATTGCTAGAAAAAAATAAAACAAGCCACACTTTACGTTTTTTGAGTGGCGAAGATCAAATTGAAGTACCTAAATTTCGTAGAAAACCTTTGGCATATATTGAAATCAAGGGCGCTGCTGAAAATAATTTGAAAAATGTAAATGCTCAAATTCCATTGGGCGTTTTGAGTGTTGTAACAGGTGTTAGTGGTTCAGGAAAATCAACGTTGATACGCAAAATTTTATATCCTGCTGTATTAAGAAATTTACAATTAGGTACAGAAGAAACGGGCCGATTTAGAGAATTGGGTGGAAGTTTAAATAAAATTGCAGGTATAGAAATGGTGGATCAACAACCCATTGGAAAGTCCTCACGATCTAATCCAGTTACATACATAAAAGCCTACGATGCCATTCGATTGCTTTACTCTGAATTGCCTGTTGCCAAAGCAAGGGGATATAAACCGGCTCATTTTTCATTTAATGTAGAGGGTGGGCGTTGTGAAACCTGCCAAGGAGAAGGAGAAACAACGATCGAAATGCAGTTTATGGCGGATATTCGATTAACCTGTGAATCATGTGGTGGAAGTCGATTTAAACAAGAAATATTGGATGTTAAATTCCAAGAAAAAAACATTTCTGAAATTTTAGATATGACCGTAGAGGAGTCTGTTGAATTTTTCAGACAAAAACATCCTAGAATTGCAGACAAAATTGACCCTTTGTTTCAGGTGGGATTAGGCTATATCAAATTAGGGCAATCATCTAATTCGCTTTCTGGAGGAGAAGCACAGCGTGTTAAATTAGCCAGTTTCTTGTGTAAAGGGAATCCAAATAAAGGAAAAACGTTATTTATATTTGATGAACCCACAACGGGCTTGCACTTTCATGATATTAAAAAATTATTGAAGGCCATGAATGATTTAGTGGAGCAGGGCGATAGCGTTGTCATCATTGAGCATAATATGGAGGTTATCAAATGTGCAGATCATATCATTGATTTAGGACCGGAAGGTGGAGAGAATGGAGGTTATATAACTTTTGAGGGAACGCCAGAAGAAATGGTAAAATTGAAAGATAATTTTACTGCCGATTACTTGAAAGAAAAATTAATTGTTAAAAACCCTTAAGTTTGTAGATGTTTTCTTCCGAAATTCTCGCTTCTTTAGATTCAAAGCTTCATCTAATCACTGATGGGTTAAATGCCATGATTCCTGAACTACTCATCTGTTTTTGGATGGTAGTATGTCTATTTGCTGAGCTGTTTTTGCATGGTAAATCGGAAAAATTTGCTACTTCTTGGCGTTATTTTGTGGCTCAAATCGGGATATTATTGGCCTTTGTTCTGTCTATTCAGCGAATGGAATTAGGAGTTAGTGCGTGGGCTTCTTTCCGTTTATTTTCCATTAATTCAGGCTCTAATGCCATGAATACCTTGATTTTGTTTTTTGCATTTTTGATTTTATTCATTAATCAGCTGCAACAAAAACGCTTTCAATTGGAAGAGAAAATAGGCTTTTTTTCAATACTTAGTGGTGCATTGTTTACTTGTATTAGTGCACATTGGTTATCTATCTATTTAAGTATCGAATTGATGTCTTTAGGGACATATTTACTAGTTGGAATTCGTAAAGACGTAGAAGGTACGAGAGCATCTATCCCTTATGTACTTTTTGGCTTAGCCACTTCAGCCATTTTATTGTATGGAATTTCATTGGTTTACGGACTAACTGGAACGTTGTCATTATCGGATGCTGCATTTACAAGAGGGTTAAGTGAGGCAAATCCCTTTTTAGCCATTACTGCACTTTCTATGGTTGGTGCTGGATTTTTATTCAAAATGTCATGGGTGCCTTTTCAACCTTGGAGTCCAGACGTACTCGAAACATTACCAGCTTCATGGATGGTTTGGATTTCCACAGCTCCTAAAATGGCCATTGCTTGGTTGGGTTTACGTTTGATTCAGGTTGTACCCATTTCTATGGTGGAGGCAATTAGTCTTTTAGCCATCATCACTTTGTTAGTAGGTAATTTTGGAGCGCTTCTACAAACGAATACGAAAAGGTTATTGGCCTATTCGAGTATAGCGCATGGTGGTTTTATGGCAATGGTGTGGATTTTTCCTATTGCTGAAGCAATGCAAGCTTTGTGGTTTTATTCATTGATTTATGGATTAAGTACGATTTTGGTCTTTTATGCTTTGGATGAACGAGAGGAAATTAAGTATCAAAAAGATGATTTGAGTCGATGGAGTGGACTTTCTCAATCGAAACCATTTTGGGCTTTATTCGTGTTGATTGGATTTGTTTCTTTGGTGGGTTTGCCTCCAGCAGGAACTTTTCTAGCAAAATTGACTTATTTCACTTTGTTATGGCAAAAGTATCAAGATAGTGGAATACGTTTGGTCTTGATTTTATTACTAGTTTCTGTTTTTACTACAGCAGTTTCTATATTTTATTATTTAAAGATTCCATATCGGATTTATTTTAAAAAATCAGAAGAAAATAATATTCAATCAGCATCAGAAAATGGATCGTATTTATGGCTTTATGCTATCTTGAGTGGCATAATTATCTTGATGTTTATTTTGCCAAATATGTTTTTAACAATTTGGAAATAAGTGGCGAAAAAAATTGAACTTTTCCGTTTTTAGGTCATTTTATTTATTAATTTTGATTCCCATTTCATTTGAACTACAATCCTAGAGAAACAACCAGAAAATGTCTGATTCTATTAAGCATGAATGCGGAATTGCATTAATTCGATTAAGAAAGCCATTCCAGTATTATCTTGACAAATATAAAACTCCAAGTTACGGCCTCAAAAAGTTGTATTTAATGATGGAGAAACAAGTGAATCGAGGGCAGGATGGAGCTGGGGTTGCTAATATCAAAATCAATGTCAAGCCAGGTAGCAGGTATATTAGTCGCTACAGATCAGTAGAACCACAAGCTGTGGCCGATATCTTCGGGAAAATCAACAAGAAATTTCGTAAAGCTCAAAAGTTAGCCAAAGATCATAAAAAGGAAACGGGTGTAGATCCTTCCATGGATGCTTCTTGGTGGCAAGACAAATTTGCTTTTACAGGTGAGGTTTTGTTGGGTCACTTGAGATATGGTACACATGGGCAAAACGAGATAGAAAACTGCCATCCAATGTTGCGTCAGAATAATTGGAGAAGTAGAAATTTAGTGATGGCGGGTAATTTCAATATGACCAATGTGGATGATTTATTTGATAAATTAGTTTCATTGGGTCAGCATCCAAAGGAGAAAGTAGACACCGTTACCGTAATGGAAAAGATCGGACACTTTTTGGATGAAGAAAATCAAAGACAATTTTTAAAATACAAAGATCAATATACCAATCCAGAATTATCGGATGTATTAGCCAGTAAAATTAACCTTAAACGTGTTTTGGAACGTTCATGCAAAGATTTTGATGGTGGATATGCCATGGTGGGTATGACGGGTTATGGGGCCTCTTTTGTTGCAAGAGATCCTGCTGGTATTCGTCCCGCATTTTATTATGTAGATGAGGAGGTCGTGGTTGTAGCCTCTGAAAAACAGGCCATTAAAACGAGTTTTAATTGTGCGTATGACGAGATAAAAGAAGTAACACCAGGCCATGCCTTGATCATCGATCAAGAAGGGGCAGTGGATGAAGTTCAATTCATAGAGCAATTAGAACAAAAGTCATGTTCATTTGAGAGAATTTATTTCTCTAGAGGTTCTGATCCAGATATTTATCACGAGCGTAAAAAATTAGGTCGTTTATTGATTCCTCAAATTTTAGAAGAAGTTAATCACGATTTAAAAAATACCGTATTTTCATATATCCCCAATACAGCGGAAACAGCATTTTTAGGGATGATTGATGGTTTAGAAGATCATTTAGCCAAAGAACGTAAAAAAGCCATCATGGATGGAGTACTTTTTGAAGAAGATTTGGATGAATTATTGACTTTTAGACCACGTGTAGAAAAGTTGATTTCGAAGGATGTCAAAGTGCGTACTTTTATTACGAGTGATGACCAAAGAGACGACATGGTTTCTCACGTATACGATACTACGTATGAGGTGATTAATAAAGGGGTAGATTCAGTAGTGTTGATAGATGATTCCATTGTAAGAGGTACAACATTGGAAAAAAGTATTTTGAGCTTATTGGATAAATTATCACCTAAGAAAATTGTAATCGTATCTTCTGCTCCACAAATTCGATATCCTGATTGTTATGGCATTGACATGTCTAAAATGAAGGAATTTGTCGCATTCAGAGCAGCTTTGGCGTTATTGAAGGAACGTGGATTGGAACATATTTTAGATGAAGTTAATTTAAAAAGTCTTCAGGCTTTGGAAAACGGTACTGCGCAAGAAGAGAATTTAGTCAAAGCGATTTATGCACCATTTACCGATGATGAAATTTCAGAAAAAATCGCAGATATCGTCCGACCAAAGAATTTAAGTGCAGAGATTTCCGTTGTTTATCAAACGGTAGCCAATTTAAATGTCGCTTGTCCCAACCATTTAGGTGATTGGTATTTTACGGGTAATTTCCCGACCAAAGGGGGTAATCAAGTAGTAAACAAGGCATTTGTCAATTTCATGAAAGGGGTAGAAGGAAGAGCGTATTAAAGTGAAATATATACTTTTTTCTTATCCATGAAGACCGCCATGATGGAAATGAGTCCTAATACAACCAATGAATTGATTACTTCATAAACTGGTTCGTTAATATTGACTTTTTCCGCAAGTCCTTTGATGAAAATCAAAGATGAGTCATTTAGCCATTCAGGTCCGATTGATTCAAAGAAAAGATAAATAAAGATTGAATTTTTACCGAACGATAAAATCGTATTGGAAACATTGATCAAGGGTTTTTCACGTTCCCAATTTAAATAGAAAAAGCCCATCATTAAAGCTACCCAGCCGCCTGATGCAATCGTAAAAGAAATAGTAGCCGTTCGCTTAATAATCGGAATTCCTGCCCAATCGAGTCCATATCCGACAACAATACCGATAAATGCCAAGGAAAATAAAGTCCTAAGAACAGCTTGTTTGTCCTTTGTTCGATGAATAATTCTACCTAATAAGGCACCCCAAATAGTATGTGCCGCCGTTGGAATACAATTAATAGCAATCCAATGGCCTCCACTCAATTTGCCCATTAATAGCAAATCCATATAAGAACCAAAATTTTTATCTGGTGTATATGCTTGATCAAATCCAGGGATTTCTGAAAAAACATAAAGACTGTGTGATAGCAAAAGTAAAAGTAGCGATGCAGCAATTTGAAGAGGAATAGAGAACCTCAATAAAAAGAACGCGATGATGGTCGTGACAGACAATTGGGTTAATACATTCCAAAGTTCTAACACGATTTTACCGCGGTATAAACAATGAAGCCCAGTCCCAAATAAAAATAGTAAAATAGATCTCTTTATAACCTTCGGCCATAAGTTAGCATAAGTAGCACCATTATCTAATCTTTTATAGGTTGAAAAATACAAAGCAGATCCAGCTATGGTCATAAATCCAGGTTGAATGAGATCCCAAAAATGTAATCCTTGCCAATCAACATGAAAGAAATGTTCAATAATGGGATTATCTGGAAAAAGTTTATCAAGGTTATGATAAAGGCCCGTGCTTTCGGCAGCTAATAGAAATAAAATAAAACCACGGAAGTAATCAACAGAAGGTATTCGTTGGGAAATCATGATTTAAATTTTGTGTTTAACAGCTAAGGTATTTATTTAATTTCAATTTTGTACTTTTGTTAATTATAAAATTTTTATGATTGTTTCCACTCCCGGCCGTATATGTTTATTTGGTGAACACCAAGATTATTTAGGTTTACCTGTCATTGCTGCGGCTATTTCAAAA
>JBJTNH010000008.1:0-17009 GCA_046073945.1 Aquirufa sp.
GAGTCTTTTTGAGAGATAACAGGCTTTGCAATAATTATTTCGGATTCAAAGGATTTCTGACAGGAAAAGCCGAAAATCAGTAAAAAAATAGCGAAACAATATTTCATTCTTTAGAAACCATGCAATTGATGAATTGTTTAAATTTAGTCTTTGGAAGTTTATATATCAAAAAACACTTGGTGAACCTTTAGTGTTAAAATAAAAACAACAAGAGTTTTAATAATTTTTGAACAAAATAAGATTATGTTTACAAAATCAAATTAGCCAACGAAATCTCTAAATCTAAGATACCATGTTAAAACATCTTCTATTTATCGTCTCATTTTTGTCCATCATTTCTTGTTCCAACCCCTCAGAAACGCTGACTAACTACTTTAGTTATCCAGATAGCTTAGAATCTGCAGGTGTAAAAATGATACCTATCCAAACACCCAAAGGCACATTCAAAGTTTGGACAAAACGATTTGGCAATAATCCGAAAATAAAAATTTTATTATTGCATGGAGGTCCAGCGATGACACATGAATACATGGAATGTTTTGAGACATTTTTTCAAAGAGAGGGATTTGAATTTTACGAATATGATCAATTGGGCTCTTATTATAGTGATCAACCGACCGATTCAACTCTTTGGAAAACGGAACGATTTGTAGAGGAAGTAGAGCAAGTGCGAAAAGCCATAGGAGCTGATGCCTCTAATTTCTATGTACTAGGAAATTCATGGGGAGGAATTTTAGCCATGGAATATGCCCTGAAATATCAGAAAAATATGAAAGCTTTATTGGTTTCCAACATGGTAGCCAGCGCACCTGAATATGGAAAATACGCAGATGAAGTGTTAGCCAAACAAATGAAGCCAGAAATACTGTATGAAATCCGAGCGATAGAAGCCAAAAAAGATTTTTCTAATCCACGCTACATGGAATTACTAATTCCGAACTTCTACCACGAGCATATTTGCCGACTCAAAGAATGGCCTGATGCATTGAATAGATCCTTAAAACATGCCAATGGGACAATTTACGTACAGATGCAAGGACCAAGCGAATTTGGCATCAGTGGATTATTAGCCAAATGGGATATCAAAAATCGTTTAAAAGAAATAGCTATTCCTACCTTAATGATAGGTGCCAAATACGACACCATGGATCCTTTAGCCATGGAGGAACAAAGTAAAATGGTCCAAAACGGAGAATACCTGTATTGTCCAAACGGCAGTCACCTAGCCATGTGGGATGACCAAAAAACGTATATGAATGGGGTGATTGGGTTTATCAAAAAAGTAAGTGGGGAGTGAGGATCCAGCTTTGTCAAATTCTAAAATCAAGGATTACAATTAGTAAATTTTGGTTTAGGAAGTTTCCAAGATATCGCATTATTTGAAAACAAACTACAATAATTGACTTTATCGACTTTCCAACCTGTCAGGTCTTGATTAAAAGATTTAGCCATTTCAAACATATTATTCATAGTTGTGACATTACTTACATTCCAATTTGAAATATCTTGATTAAATGAAGTTGCATATGAAAACATTCCAGTCATTCGCGTAACATTGCTTACATTCCATTTTGAAATATTTTGATTAAATGAAGTTGCCTTATAAAACATATCAGACATATTTACAACTTTACTTACATCCCATGAGGAAATATCTTGATTGAAAGTTGAGTTTTCAGAAAACATTATTGACATATTTGTTACATTTGAAACATTCCATTTAGAAATATCTTGGTTAAAAGATGTTGCATTAATAAACATTCCATTCATATTAGTAACGTTAATAACATTCCATTTAGAAATATCACTATTAAATGATGTTGCATTATAAAACAAACCTGACATAGTTAATACCTTTGATACGTCCCAATTAGAAATATCTTTGTTAAATTTAATTGCATTGGAAAACATGCCACTCATTATCGTAACATTACTTACATTCCATTTTGAAATATCCTGATTAAACGATGTGGCGTTACTAAACATCGAATGCATGGTAGTAACATTGCTAACATTCCAATTAGATATATTTTGATTAAAAGAAGTTGCAAAATCAAACATAGAATTCATTATTTTTACTTTCGAAACATCCCACATTGAAATATCTTGATTAAAAATATTTAGCATTTGAAACAGGTTCTCCATATTAGTAACATTACTAACATCCCAAGATGAAATATCTTGATTGAAAGAATAATTATTATAAAACAAATTACTCAAATCCGTCATTTTAGAGGTGCAGATTTTAGTTTTATCTGATCTTTGACGAAACATATTTTTATCAACAATTTCATACTCTTTTCCATTAATAATACCTTTTTCCCCAACAATACTCCAATCTTTGGCCTTAATTGTTACACCATTTTTATCCAAATACAAAGGGTTTTCCATTTTCCCAGTCGCATCAATCGGTACACCTTTTCTAGTATTTGGTTCTGCATCCCTATCATCTGGTATCCCATCCCCATCCATATCTGGTTTTGCGCTAAAATTAGCAACCAAGGTTTCATTGCGTAACATTTTCATGCTAAGAGGATTGTCAGTAGAGCTGAATGATCCTGACCAGTTACTGAATTTAAAATCCAATTTGGGACTAGCAGTAATAGCAATACTTTGCCCTTCTTGAAAGGACCCACTGGACGGACTCACAGAACCTGCCTCACTGGGGTTTGTTGAAACAGAAAGTAAATATTGTGGTGTTACAATTTCTTTGGAGCAAGAATTAAAAAAAACTATAAAGTTGATTAATACAACTTTATTTAAAAATATATTTATGATCCTCAAATTTTAATTAATTAATCTTCCAAAGTCAATATTAATGTGACCATTTATATAAAAAAACAAACACAAAAAATTCGTCAAAAAATATTTTTTTAAAAAAAATTTAATTGACTAAATAATTAAAATCGAAAAACAGGAGAAATTCCTACGTAATTATGATTCGACCAAAACTTTGAAATCGTTGTATAATTAATATTCAATTCAATATGATTTGTAAATATAATACCAAGATGTGGCCTGAATGTAAATCCTCCATGGTTTAATTCAGAACCACCCGAAATTCCAATATTTATTTTGTTTGCGCGATAATTAATTCCACCAAGAACTGGTACAACGGTATAATCACTTGGTGGTACTTTTAGGTTATTAAAAATTACAATTTCTTCACCGGGTAATAATCCGAATCCAACTGATGCGAAAATAGACAAATTTTCTAATGCAGGAACTTCAAACTTAGAATCTAATCCATAACCGATTGGTTTTGAACCGTTAGATAATGATCCAAAAGGGAAAATCAAACCAGGAGAAATTGAAAATTTAACCTTAGAAGTCTGGCCAAACAATTGACAACCCAAAAAAAGCGAAATAAGTACAAAGGTTATATTCTTTTTCATGTATCTAAAATTTATAATTTTATATTTAGAAAATTTAAATTCAAAACTAAAATCTTTAAAAGAAATCAACCAAAAATTTTACGATTAATAAGTACCTCACCTATTTACCAGCATTGGAATACGTATCTTTTCAAGGGATTTTTTATATTTGTAGTCTTCAAATGAAACATTTGAAGCAAAGCTAGTTTCTAAAATTATATTCCACTTATTATATGCCTAAATTCTATTCCCATAAAGTTTTTTTATTCATCATCGGATTTGTGGCTTTATATCATTTGAATGCAAATGCCAATTCTTACGAACTCAAATGGTTCAATCAAGAAAGAAAACTGCTTATTAAAATTGATTTACAAACCAATCAGGTTTTTCAAGAAATTCCCAATGCCGAAAATTTTGAATTCATAGGTACGTTAGGGACAAAGCATCCAGAGATAACTTCCTTGGATTGTGATATCTTTAACGTTCAGGAATTCAAATTAAAAAATAGACCTATCATCAGTATCAAAGGGACTAGTTTGGTCTACCAATTCGTTCGAAAAGGAAATACTTTTGAACTCATACGACTAGATCAATCTAACTTCAAAGGATACAATTTCTTCGCCTATCAATTTGTCCGAAAGGATACATTGTTTAGTATTGGAGGGTATGGATTTTGGAATTATAACAACAAATTAACCTTCTTTGACGAAAAAAATAAAGGTTGGGAATTATATAAAATCAATAATGAAGGACCTTTATCTGTAGATTATAGCGTTTGTGGATACGATTCAAAAAAAGATGGAATTTGGACACTAAACCTCATTAATCCTGAAAATTTAATCAGCGGTAAAAATGAACAAAATCTTTACTTTTACGACTTCAAAACAAAAAATTGGGATAAGAAAGGAGAGATTAATAAAGAGATTTTAGCCAAATATCATGCTTCCTTTGAGAAAGCCATTTGGATAGACAACCATTTTATCTTTAATCTAAAAGAAGTATGTATTGCCGCAGATCCAGGTACTCTTCAACTGACTATTTTTGATCAAAAAAATGGTAGAAACTGGGGCAATGGAAGTGACATCATTCAAATTAAGGATAGTATTTATTTGTACAGTGCACAACAAGAAATAAATCCCAACATAAAGTTTCAACAGGTTAAAACAAAGGCAAGTCAATTTTTAAGTCAATTTAAACCTATTGATGAATCTTTTGTAAAATTTCCCATTTACACATCTAAAATCTTCTTAATGTTTGCCATCATTCTAGCATCATTAGGTGTTTCTGCTCTGTTGTTCCTTAGTTTCAAAAAACAAAATTCGATCTTTAATGACATAGAATTGGCCTTTTTGAAAATGCTACAAGAAAAAGAAGAGGGAATTAGTACGGAGGACTTAAATCAGTTCCTTGACATCGCAAAGAAAAATGTAGATATCCAAAAGAACCAACGCAATCAATTCATTAAAAACATCAATACCAAATTTCAGGCGAAACAAAGCACAGAGGATAATCTAGTGGATCGAAAAAGCTCTGAAAACGACAAGCGATTTGTGCGCTATGTGGTGAATGGGAAATATGTAGGTACTTTAAGTTAGTTATTAGTTGTTAGTTATAAATATTTTTCTGATAACTAATAACTAACAACTAATACCTAATAACTGACATCTACTTCAACGTTCTCTTAACTTCTTTCATTTCGTAGCATTCCAACATATCTCCAACTTCTAAATCATTGAAGTTTTTGACAGAAAGACCGCATTCGTATCCGAATTTAACTTCTGCTACATCGTCTTTGAAACGCTTCAAGGCTGAAATTTCTCCATCATGAATCACGACAAAGTCACGAATGACACGAATTTTATGTGAACGTTTTACGGTACCATCTAAGACATAACATCCAGCTACTGTACCAATTTTGGTAATTTTAAATACATCACGCACTTCGATATTGGCGGTGTTAACTTCTTCAAAAGTTGGAGCCAACATACCTTCCATGGCAGCCTTGATTTCATCAATGGCTTGGTAGATAATCGAATAGTTACGAATTTCAATTTGCTCAGTTTCTGCCAATCTACGGGCATTTTGAGAAGGTCTAACCTGGAAAGCAATAATTACTGCATCCGATGTACTTGCTAAAGCGACATCTGATTCAGATACTTGACCAACCCCTTTGTGAATAATACGTACCTGAACCTCTTCCGTAGAAAGTTTCATCAATGAGTCAGACAAGGCCTCCACTGAACCGTCCACGTCACCTTTTACAATTACGTTTAATTCACGGAAAGTACCTATTGCCTTTCTTCGACCAATTTCTTCTAATGTAATGTGCTTACGAGTACGTAAAGATTGCTCACGTAAGATTTGCTCTCTTTTGTTAGCGATTTCTCTGGCTTCACGCTCATTTTCTAAACAGATTAATTTATCACCTGCTTGAGGTGCACCATTTAATCCCAACACTTGAACTGGAGTAGATGGACCCGCTTTTTTAATTTTATTTCCATGGTGATCGAACATCGCTTTCACACGACCATAATTATCACCTGCTAACATCATATCACCCACATGTAAAGTTCCCGCTTGAATCAATAAAGTGGTCACATAACCTCTACCTTTATCTAATTCCGCTTCAATAACAGAACCTACTGCTTTTTTGTTTGGATTGGCTTTCAATTCTAATAATTCAGCCTCCAACAATACTTTTTCTAATAAATCATTAACACCAAGACCAGATTTAGATGAAATTTCTTGAGATTGATATTTACCTCCCCAATCTTCCACCAACATGTTCATGGCTGCTAATTCCTCACGTACTTTATCTGTATTGGCACCATCCTTATCTACTTTCGAGAAAGCAAAAATGATTGGCACACCAGCTACCATAGCGTGGTTAATGGCTTCTTTGGTTTGTGGCATCACTGAATCGTCCGCTGCAATAACGATAATTACAACGTCAGTCACTTTAGCTCCCCTTGCACGCATGGCGGTAAACGCTTCGTGACCAGGTGTATCTAAGAAAGTTACTTTTTTACCAGAATCTGTTTGTACTGAATATGCTCCAATATGCTGAGTAATACCTCCAGCCTCACCTGCTGCCACTTTCGCACGACGGATATAATCCAATAAGGATGTCTTACCGTGGTCAACGTGACCCATGATGGTAACAATCGGTGCTCTTGGAACTAAATCAGCTGGATCATCTTCTGCTTCCACCTCAACAGCATCAATTTCTTCTTCCGCTGAAACGAAACTCACTTCAAATCCAAACTCATCCGCAATAATGGTAATCGCTTCTGCATCCAAACGTTGGTTGATCGAAACGAACATACCTAAACTCATACAAGTAGAGATAACTTCGTTCACAGAAACATCCATTAAAGAAGCTAAATCACTAGCCGAAATAAATTCCGTTACTTTTAAGATTTTTGCACCTTCATCTTCCGCTAATTGACGCGCCTCTTCAGCCTCTGCTCTCTCTCTTCTCTTTAATTTACGCTTATCGGCACCAAAACTTTGCTTGTTGGTGGCACCTTGCAAACGAGCCATTGTGGCCTTGATTTGCTCTTGAATATCTTTATCAGAAAGTTCTTCTTTCGGTTGAACTTTGTTTCCTTGCTGATTTCCTTGATTTCCTCCTGGCTTTTTCGTGAAATCCTTCTTTTTGTTTGGATCTTGTGAAGCTTGGTTAGGAGCATTATTCGGACGATTTGCCTGATCAGCATTTCCTGCAGGTTTCTTTTCGTCTTTAACGATTCTCTTACGCTTGTGCTTGTTGGAATTATTTGAACGATCATTCGCAACAGGTAATTCAATTTTACCCAAAACAGTTAAACCTTTTAAGGTTTCACCTCTAGCTTCAATCAATTCAATTTCTTCAGGTACCACAGGAGCTGTAACTTCAGGAGTTGCAGGCTCGACTTTTACTACAGTTGCTTGAGGAGCTTCTTCTTTTTTTACTTCTGCAACAGGAGTTTCCGCTTTAGGAGCAGGAGCTTCCACTTTAGCCTCAATTTTAGCTTCTTCTTTAACGACAGGCTCAACTTTAGGTCTAACAGGATTTCCTTTTTTATCTAAATCTATTTTACCTAATATTTTTAAACCTACTTGTTTTGGCTCTTCCTTTACCTCTTCCTTTTCAACAGCAGGAGCAATTACAACTTCAACTGGTTTCTCCTCCACTTTCGCTTCAATTACTGGAGCCGGCGCAGGGGTTGGAATAGGTTCTGGAACAGGTTCAGGCTTAGGAGCTTGAACAACAATTTCAGGTTCTGGAATTGACACAGGAGTAGGCGCGACAACCTCTGCAACCTCTTCAACTTTTCTAGGTGCCTCTCCAGCTTCAAGAATATGCTCTGCATGATATTCTTTGGCTAACAAAGTCAACTGCTCAAAGTTCAATTTGGCGTTTGGGTTGTTGTCAATTTTGTGCCCTTTAGCAGAAAGAAATTGTAGAATCGTAGACGTTCCTACATTAATTTGTTTTGCTACAAGGCTCAATCGCATTGTCTTTTCTTCTGCCATAAATTTTACTAAATACTATATGTTTTAAACTATTACTCTTTACTCTCAATGATTATCACTATTCAAACTCAGAACGTAAAATAGCCATAATTTCATCAATTGTGCCTTCTTCTAATTCTGTTCTACGCTCTAATTCTTCTTTCGACAATGCTAAAACTTGTTTCGCTGTATCTAAACCAATTTTATGCAATTCTTCCAAAATCCAAGCATCGATATCGTCTGAAAATTCTACCAATTCTACATCCTCGTCATCTAACTCCTCTTTTGGAACATCTCTAAAGACATCTATTTCGTAACCGACTAATTTGCCTGCTAATTTAATATTTTGTCCACCACGGCCAATCGCCATAGAAACTTGATCTGAATTCAAATAAACCGAGATACGCTTGCGCTCTTTGTCAATCTTCATTGAATTCAATTTAGCTGGACTCAAAGTACGATTGACCAATAACTCTAAATTATCTGTGTAATTGATTACGTCAATGTTTTCATTTTGCAATTCACGAACAATTCCATGAATACGAGAACCTTTCATACCCACACATGCTCCTACTGGATCAATGCGGTCATCGTAAGATTCTACTGCAATTTTAGCACGCTCACCTGGTTCACGAACAATTTTACGAATAGTAATGGTTCCATCATAAATTTCTGGAATTTCTTGTTCGAATAAACGCTCCAAGAAAACAGGAGAAATACGCGACATAATGATACGTGGAGTACCATTTGACATTTCTACTTTATGAATGATTGATTTGATAGTATCACCCTTCTTAAAACGATCTTTAGGAATCATCTCTGATTTTGGCAAAATCAACTCATTATCTTCGTTGTCAATCAAAATCAACTCACGACCTAAGATTTGATATACTTCAGCAGAAACTAGTTCTCCCACTAAATCTTTGTATTTGTCATACAAACTCTCTTTTTCCAAATCTTTGATCTTTTGAATCAAGGTTTGACGAGCAGTTTGAACCACACGACGACCAAAGTCTTCTAATTTAATCAATTCTGCAACTTCCTCACCTATTTCAAAGTCTGGCTCTATCAATTTCGCCTCAGCCAATGGTATTTTATCAAAATCCCAAATATCTTCTGAATTGTCATCAACGATTTCACGTGTACGCCACATTTCTAAGTCGCCACTCTCTGGATTTACAATCACGTTAAAGTTTTCGTCGGAACCAAATTTCTTACGAATCATGGTACGAAAAACCTCTTCCAATACCGAAATCATCGTCGGCTTGTCGATATTCTTCTCCCGAGCAAACTCTGCAAATGACGAAATTAATTCAACACTGTTCATTGCTATTAATTATGTTTTTTTTTATTAAAATGACACTTGTACTTTTATTTTATCAATCTCCACTAATGGAAAATGAGAACTTTCTTTTGCAACTATAGTACGGTGCTTGACCGTTTTCTCCGTTAGTACTTCGATGGATTCTGCTGTGTGAGACAACAAAGTCCCTTCAACACTCTCCGCTTTTTTCAACCAAATTTTCACTTTTCTACCTACATTTTTTTGAAACTGCCAACCCTGTGTCAAAGGAAAATCCAAGCCAGGTGACGAAACCTCAAGATTAAATGCATCAGGCATTAAATCATTTTCTTCAATAAAATGTGCCAATTTTCTACTCAATAAAGCACATTCATCAATCGAAATTCCTTCTAATGTATCTACTAAAATGGTCAACAAAGTCCTTTTAGTACCTGGAACAAATTGAAAATCTACTAAAAATATAGGCCCTTGTCCAATGTATTCTAGCACCCAATTCTTAATTTTTTCAGCTATATCACTCATGTAATTTGTTTTGAAAACAAAAAGAGGGATTAAAAACCCCTCTTCTTTTCATATTTTTCCGTTGCAAATATAAAGTAATTAATTGGTAAAAGCAAGACTATGTTGATGTAAGATGTATGATGTATGATGTATGATGTAAGATGTAAGATGTATGATGTAAGATCTATGTCTTAATTCTACATTCTCAATTCTACATTCTTAATTCCTCTTACATCTTACATCTTACATCATCAGGGTTTAAACCTTTCATACACATCTTTACCAGTAACAGGATCTTTGCCAAATAATTCAATGTAATTAACCGAGGGCATAAACTTCTCCTCATTTACACTAACGAAGACCTTTTTCAAGATTTGTAGTCGGCCATTGATGGGAAATAATGCGATTGGGGAACCTTTGGAATCCATTTTTACCACAAATTTTCGCTTTCGATAAGCTAAAAAGTAACCTTCATAGCTATCAGTCTCATTAACGATTGGATTCGTATAAAGTCCGTAGGCTAAGGTTCTTTGGATGGTGGTTAATTCTTCTTTTTGCCCTTTATCAGTATATCTGATCCAATAAGTATGCACTGGATTTTTCGGATTCAGCTTTTTATCTGCTATTAAATTAGCATCATAAATCACCGCATTGGCATTGGAACTCCTTTGGATGTAAAACAATGAAATTTTACTTTCAGGTGGGGTAGGAAATCGGTCATTAGGATCAATAAAACTAAAATGTATTGAACAAAATAAAATTAAAACTAATGACCGATACATGTTAAAAATTATGTGCAGAAAGATTGAACGATTAATTACCCATTTTGTCTACGATTTCCTCAGAAATACCCACTGAAGAAAATCCGCCATCATGGAACAGATTTTGCATCGTTACTTTTCGAGTTAAATCTGAGAACAAGGTAATTACATAATCAGCACAATCATCTGCCGTAGCGTTTCCTAAAGGGGCCATTTGGTTAGCATATTCATAAAACGCATTAAATCCACTGATACCTGTCCCTGCTGTTGTTTTAGTTGGCGATTGAGAAACGGTGTTCACACGAACTCCCTTGCTCTTTCCATAATGATAACCAAAACTTCTTGCAATGGATTCTAACATGGCCTTCGCTTGAGCCATGTCTGTATAATCTGGAAACGACCTTTGAGCTGCAATATATGACAAAGCAACAACGGAACCTCCTTGAGCAATGGCGTCTTTCTTTTGAGCAACTTGCATCATTTTGTGAAATGATAAAGCAGAAACATCCAATGATTTCATGAACCAATCGTAATTCAAATCATTGTAAGGTTTTCCCTTACGAATGTTGGTAGACATGCCAATCGAATGTAGAACGAAATCAACCGGTCCACCTAAAAATTCCATCGACTCATCATATAAATTCTCTAAATCTTCGATGGAAGTAGCATCTGCTCCAATGATTTTAGCGCCACAAGTTTCCGCTAATTTATTAATTTCACCCATACGCATTGCGATCGGTGCATTTGTCAATGTGAACGTTGCTCCTTCTTCATGAGCTCTTTGAGCAATTTTCCAAGCAATTGAATTTTCATCCAGCGCACCAGAAATAATTCCTCTTTTTCCTTTTAGTAATTGATATGCCATATCTAAAGATTAAAATCTATGTTTTGTGATTTTGCCTTCAAAAGTAAGGAAATTTTCATGAATGTGGAAATCGTGATAAAATAATAGGCTTTAGATTTACATCCGACATTCTTCATTCTTCATTCTAAATTAAATCAATTTCCTCAAAATTTCATCTCCAGATTAAATTGACCATTTCGAATTTGACCATTATAACCATACAATTCCATAATTTCATGATTGAAGACGTTTTTCAAAACAAATCCCAAACGAAATTTTGTATTCAGTTGGTAAGTAGCTTGCAAATCAGTCCAAAGATAAGCGTTCAATGTTTTTGCCACTACTGCAAATGTTTCATCATCATATACATAATCGGTTCTTGCATCAATCCATTGATTCAACATAGAGAGTTTCCATTTATCACTCATATCATAACTTAAACGAAATGAAACAGCATTTTTAGGTCTTCGAATTAAAGAAGAATAAGTACTATCCTTTGTACCTACCAGTGTAGAAATTTGACCATCCATCAAGGTATAACTTAATTGGCCTGACCACTTTTTTCTCTTGAAAGAAAATTCAAGTTCTACGCCTTTTGTTGTTTGCTGAGAAACATTCACATATTGCCCATAAGGTTCCACATTTTTTGATTGAAATACAATGCCATCTTTCACCCTATTTTCAAAAAATACGGCTCTAAATTTAGTATTTCGAACATTTTTTTCCCAGCCAAATTCATAACTCAATCCTTTTTCTGCCACCAAATTCAAATTCCCATAAGGAGAATACAATTGGTACAAAGAAGGCACTTTGAAACCCGAACTGATATTGATAAATAATTTTGAGTTGGGACGAAAATACCAATATGGATTCAAATTAAAACTCATAAAATTACCAAAAGTGGAAGAATGGTTCCACCTCGCCCCTAATTCCAAACCAATCTTTTCATTCCAATTTTTCTGTAATAGTCCGTATGCTGCAAAAATCGATTGATTGGCCAAAGATGCATCCATGTTGGGCGAGTCATAACGACCATAGGAACTGATCGAAAAATCAGATTGGTTGGTGGTTTGATTTCGTAATTCTGCCCCAACAATACCCATTAAATCATTGCTCAAAGGAATTTTGGCATACAATTCTAATCCTCTACTTAAACCCTGATAATTGGATTCATAAAAATTAGAATAGGCAAATGGTGGAATATAGGTGGAATCGTTCCTAAATACCCGATTAATTTGGTCTGAAAAACCGCGAAAATAAAGATCCGCCGATTTTATTTTTGTTTGAAACTGAAAACGCAAGGAGTTAGAATGTGCCTTGGAAGTATAATCTAATTCGTCCGTAAATGGCCCTGCATCCAAGTTACCTCGATAATTTTGAAATGAATAATATACATCCAACCAAGAATTTTTACCCACAGGCCTTGAGACAGCCAAATCAATATTTTGTTGCCTAAAGCCATCAGTTTCACCCCCTCCTGCTACTTTTGCTGCAGAAAATCCAGATGAAAAATAATCCTTTCCTGAAAATCTCCACTGCCATTTCTGCCATTTTCCTTGAAGTTGGAGTTGAGGAGAATAAGTCCCAAACGAACCAGCCAAAAGTCCAATCGAACCTTTCATTTGTTGTACGTCTGATTTTTTTGTCACTAAATTAATCACAGCAGCCATGGCATCAGAACCATATAAGGTAGATTGTCCACCTTTTAAAATCTCAATTCTTTCCAATGTGGAAAGACTAATCAAATTCCAATCCCAAACTTGAGAAATATGAGAAGGATCGTTGATGGGAAATCCATCTATCAATACCAATACATGACCCGTATTTGAACCACGGACATAGACCTCTTGGTTACTTCCTTGTGCACTCTTGGCACCCACTATGGAAACACCCACCTGTTCTTGTAATAATTCACCCAAGTTTTTCCCAAACGACATTTGAATTTGATCTTGAGAAATAAGGGTGAGAACTTTCCCAGTCTGACTAATTTTTTGGGGAAATTTAGGAGCACTAACTTCAACCTCAGACAAAAGTTGAGTTTCTTGAGCGAATGTAGAAATACTACAAAACAACCCTAGGGCACAAGCAAAAGCTGGTGCAAAACGAAAATTGAACATAAAACACGCCTTTTAAAAGGCAATAAAAATGGAAAATACTCGAACGCTCAATCTCGTTTCATCCTCCGTAAATCGAAATCAAGAATAAATATTGGCAGGTCTCCTGACTTGTTTCCATTCCTTTTCGTCTTCCCAGCCTAAGCCAGTGACAAAATTGAAAAGTATTGTAGAAACTTACAGTTGCGGGGACAGTCTCGGCTTCAACCGAATTCCCTATTAAGTAACGCTTTTGGAAAAACGTATACACCATTATCTGGCACAAAGGTAAAATAAAATAGCTGAAATCTACTTGAATCTTCGAACTAACTTGACTGCCAGCATAATAAAAACGGCAAAAAGTGCGAAACCTACTAATCCGTACATCCAATCTACGGCATTTTTATTCACTACCAAAAATACCACTGCTACCAATAAAATAGTTGCAATTTCATTGAACAATCGAAGCGCGGAACTGGTAAAAATGAAGTGTTTCTGTTTGAATTGAAGCAAGATGTGTCGACAATAAAAGTGGTAAATTGTAATACAAACCACAAAAGCTAATTTTAAATGCAACCAAGTATGTTGCCCGAATGAAGACCACCAAGAAAAATAAATCAATGTTAAACCTGTTATCCAAGTTAAAAACATCGCTGGAATCATGATGGCATTGAAAAGCAACTTTTCCATTTTTTCGAATTGCTTCGTCAAAACTTCTTTTTCAAGGTCCGATTTATCTTGCGCTTCTACATGATAAACCAATAAACGAGGAAGATAAAATAAGCCAGCGAACCAACTTACCACGAAAATAATGTGCAAAGATTTGATTACTTCGTAAGTCATTAATTCGATTGATATCGTTTAAACAAACTACTTATTTTTAATTGAATCACACCAAAAATGGCTTCTTTGAAGATATTGGCAGACATTTTACTTTCTCCCTTGGTTCTATCGGTAAAAATAATGGGTACTTCCTTTAGCACAAACCCATATTTCCATGCAGTAAATTTCATTTCTACTTGAAAGGCATAACCAATGAACTTAATTTGATCCAAAGGAATGGTTTCTAACACCTTTCGCTTATAACAAACAAAACCAGCAGTCGTATCTTGAATATTCATTCCTGTGATAAATCGTACATAATATCCAGCAAAATAAGACATCAATACTCGACCGATCGGCCAATTGACTACATTAACGCCATTGATATATCTAGAACCAATCGACATGTCTGCACCATTTTCTGAACAAGCCTGATATAATTTGATTAAGTCCTCTGGATTGTGTGAAAAATCGGCATCCATCTCAAAAATGTATTCGAAACCCTTTTCTAAGGCATATTTGAATCCAGCTATATAAGCTGTTCCTAACCCCAATTTCCCTTTTCTTTCAATCAAATGAATGCGATCGACAAATTGAGCTTTTAAATTTTTAACAATCGCAGCAGTTCCATCTGGTGAACCATCATCCACAATCAAAATATCAAAAACAGGTTCCAAGCTAATCACTTTTTCGATGATCGCTTGAATATTTTCTATTTCATTGTAAGTGGGGATGATAACTACCCTCGAATTCATTGACTGATATTTTTAAAAACCTTTGATTAACTTCAAAGCTAGCATTTTTTTGTGAATTAATAACAAAAACAATCCTTTACATGATCATCTACCATTCCCGAGGCTTGCATAAAAGCATAAACTATGGTGGGACCTATGAATTTAAAACCTTCCTTTTTTAAAGCTCTACTAATTTGAATTGATAGTTCCGTAGCAGCAGGTAATTCATGATGGTGGTTAAAATGATTTTTAATCGGTTGAAAATCAACAAAAGACCAAATATATTGGTCAAAACTCCCGAATTTTTCTTGGATTTGAATGTATGCCATAGCGTTCGTTTTTACGGCATTTATTTTTAATCGATTTCGAATGATTTTGGGATTGGACATACACGCATCTAATTGATCATCTTGCCATTCTGCAAGTTTTCGATAATCGAATTGCTCAAAACAAGCTCTAAAATCTTCTCGCTTTCTTAAAATGGTTATCCAACTTAGTCCAGCTTGAAAACCTTCCAAAATCAATAATTCAAACAACTTTTGTTCGTTATGTTCTGGCTTCCCCCATTCCTCGTCATGATAAGCTTGGTACAAAGCGTCATTTCCTGCCCAAACACAACGAATTTTTGTCATATCAATATTTTATTTAAAAACCTTTGCATTCCCATCAATCGATTTAGGATCATAGCTTAGTCCTAGTATTTGTGCAATCAAAGGAAAAACATGTATATTCTCAAAAGCCTCCACTTTTTTACCTGCTTTAAATGCAGGCCCCCAAGCCAAGAAACTTGCTCGCATTTCTGGCAAATAGTTATCAAATCCATGTTTACCCAAGGAAGTTTGATTTTTCCCCAAATTAAAAACTCGAGGCAATTTAGGCACCAATAATATATCACCTAATCGATTATATCTGTCATCGGAAGCAGAAAAATGCCAACGTTTAGGCGTTTCGCTGATTAAATAAGTATCAAAATCCGAATTCTTTTTCAAGGATTCATAAGTACTTTGTATTTTACTTTTATCCTTTGCATACACTTGCAAAAGTGCATCTCCAAAAGGCACTTTAAATGCATCCAAATCAATTTCCTTTGGCAAACCAATTGTATTGACATTGTCAACCTCCTTCATTCCATGATCTGATACAAAAACATAGTTAATAGGCAAATTCAAAGGCTTTAAAGCTTCTTCCAACTTTTGAATACTTTGATCGACAAACTGAACTGATTCCTTTACTCGAACATCATTGGGGCCAAATTGATGTGCATCATGATCAACTTGAGGGAAATAAAATGTAATCAAATGAGGTCTTTTTTCTTCTGGCAAACTTAACCAATCTTTTACCGCTTGAATTCGTTGATTGATTTCCGTTACTTCATTATAAACGTAAAAATAAGTTGGCCGTACACCTTGAATATCCGCCTCTGAAGCCACCCAAAAATAACTCGCTGCTAACATTCCTTGTTGTTCAGCTAACACCCAAAGTGGCGTACCACCATACCATTTACCCTCTCCAACCAACTTTTTATTGCCCATGCTGTATTCTGTACTAGACGAAACATCAAAATATCGGTTATTCACCAAACCGTGATGTGCGGGATACAAACCCGTGACAATGCTATAATGATTAGGGAAAGTCAAGCTTGGATAAGATGGAATCATGTAAGGCGCCGACATTCCTTGTGATTTTTTAGCTTTTAAAAAATTGGCTTGATATAAATCAAAAAAATCAGCCCGAAAACCATCTGCAGAAATCAAAATCACATAAGGCTTTTTTACTTGATTGGCTAAATTTTGCCTTCCTTCTATGACATGTTGAGTTGTGTCTTGCGCTTTGAGTAAAGCACTAAATAAAAATAGCTGGAGAATTAATAGAATAATATTTTTCATTTATTAGGCATTTTTAGACGGACAAATTTCGTAAAAATTCATCAATTTCCTCTGTTACTTCTTCCCAACCTGATTCAAGCATGAAAGTATGTGAACCAATTGGCAAAATAAAGGATTCGGCAGCATAACTCTTGGCTAAAGAAAGTGTATGAGGTACAGAAAACAAATAATCTTGGCCTCCACCAAAAACCAAA
>JBJTNH010000009.1:0-9270 GCA_046073945.1 Aquirufa sp.
TGGTTCCGACTTTCATGGTCAAATCAAATGTACCAACCATTGCTGCTGTACAACCTTATACATCTTTGGAATTAGAAGGCAGAGATATTTACATCCAACACAACCTTCTCGAATGTAAATATCTCTGCCTTCTAATTCCAAAGATGTATAAGGTTGTACAGCAGCAATGGTTGGTACATTTGATTTGACCATGAAAGTCGGAACCAATTCAACCAAAGAACCAATTAGAATCATGATTAAAGAGGCTACCAATAATTGAATAGGTCTTCTCTCAATCCAACTATGCCAATGAGCCCCTTTGATTTCTTTCTCTTCTAAAATAGCCAATGGCGCAGCTTCAGCAGCTTCATCCGCAAGTAATGAACCTTGAGCCATTGTTTTGAACAAGTTGTAAGCCATGATAATTGCTCCAACCAAATAGAGTGTTCCACCAATTGCACGCATTTGATGCATTGGGATAATTTGCAAAGTAGTATCTAAGAAATTACCATATTGTAAAGTTCCTTCTGGAGTAAATTGCTTCCACATCATTCCTTGTGTGAAACCAGAGATATACATAGGAATGGCATAAAATGCAATACCAATCGTTCCAATCCAGAAGTGGCTTTTAACCATTTTTTCTGAATATAAGGTTGTTTGGAAAATTCTTGGGATCAACCAATACAACATAGCAAAAGTCAAGAATCCATTCCATCCTAATGCGCCAACGTGAACGTGTGCTACGATCCAATCCGTAAAGTGAGCAATCGCATTGATGTTCTTTAAACTCAACATGGGACCTTCAAAAGTAGCCATACCATAACAAGTAATACCTACTACCATGAATTTCAAAATAGTATTCTCACGAACTTGATCCCAAGCTCCTCGTAAGGTCAATAAACCATTGATCATACCACCCCAAGATGGAGCAATCAACATAATAGAAAATACAACTCCCAATGATTGAGCCCAATCAGGTAAACTGCTATATAATAAATGGTGCGGACCTGCCCAAATGTAAATGAAAATTAAAGCCCAAAAGTGTAAAATTGACAAGCGATACGAGTAAACTGGGCGATTAGCCATTTTGGGTAAGAAATAATACATCAAACCTAAAAATGGAGTAGTTAAGAAAAATGCCACTGCGTTATGACCATACCACCATTGAACCAAGGCATCCTGAACCCCTGCATATACATAATAACTCTTGAAAAATGAGATAGGTAATTGTACTGAATTGGTTAAGTGCAAAACAGCAACTGTAACAAACGTAGCTATATAAAACCAAATTGCTACATATAAATGTCTTTCTCTACGTTTGATAATAGTTCCAAACATATTAATACCAAAAGCAACCCACACCAAGGTAATGGCTATATCGATTGGCCATTCTAACTCCGCATATTCATGGGAAGTAGTAATACCTAGAGGTAGCGTAATGGCCGCTGCTACAATGATTAATTGCCAACCCCAAAAGTGGAAATTGGAAAGAAAATCACTAAACATTCTAGCCTTCAATAATCGCTGCAATGAATAATACACCCCTGCGAAAATGGCATTACCCACAAAAGCAAAAATAACTGCATTTGTATGCAAAGGACGAATTCTTCCAAATGATCCATATTGCGTAATATTAAATGCTGGTTCAAAAAGCTGAGAGGCAATGATAACCCCAACCAACATTCCTACAATTCCCCATATGATGGTGGCTATTGCGAAATTTCGAACAGTCTTGTTGTCATAGGAAAACTGCTCAAGTGTAGTCGTTTGTGAATTCATAAGCGTATTATTTGATTTTATTTTTTTGTAAGTCAATTTCTTCAGTAATGATTCGCAAGCTCGGTGTGACTAAATCTTCTTGTTGACCCGTTTTAATGGACCAAACAAAGGCTAATAAAAATCCAACGGCCATTAGTAAGCTGAGACCAATCATGATGAATATAATTTCCATAGAACTTATTATTTGCGATAAAAAAGATATATATCCTTATTTATTCGGTAAATGTCACAAAAAAAATGATAAAAAATTATGACTTTCATCACGTTTTGAAAGGTTTAATAATCTTTTAATCGGCTTTTTAATTGCTTTCCTTTCCAATTCATTCCAATGGTTGCAATCAATAGCATACTAATCGAATTCACAGGCATTAATACAGCTGCCACCAAAGGAGATAAATTGCCTTGAACAGCAAAACTTAGGCCTATAAGGTTGTAAATCACAGATAAAATAAAACTAGTTTTAATTAACTTAATACCAAATTGACTGAATGAGATAAATTGAGGTAATTGAGATAATCGATTTCCTTTTAAAATTGCATCGCTCGCTGGAGTAAAGTGTAAATGATCATCTGATACGGCTATTCCCACATTGGCTTGTTGTAAAGCCCCTGAGTCATTCAATCCATCCCCCACCATCGCAACAATTTTACCCCTTGATTGCAAATCTTTGATGAATTCCATTTTTTCTAAAGGACTACATTCAAATTTCGTTTTTGAGGTATCAGGGAACCAATCTTTTAAACTACTACTATTCATCGATTTGTCCCCTGAAATTAAATATACATCAAAGGTGTTTTGTAATTGATGTATCATTCCTTCAATTCCTTTTCTGTTTTTCCAGGGAAATTCAATGTAACCTAGCTTTACCTCTCCTATTTGCAGGTATAAATGCGTTTCTGAGCTGAAAAAATCTTCCTTTTTCTTCGCGTCAACTTCGTTACCAATGAATTTTAAAGAACCAATTTTATACGTTTTTTGTCCAAATTGACCACTTAATCCTTTTCCTTGTATTTCTTGAAATTGACTTAATCCTTTTAATTTGATCGCTCCTTCTTCATTTAAATACTTGGCTAATTGGCGAGATAATGGATGTGTAGACTGTTGAGCTAAGGTGTAAAAGGCGTTCCAATCCTCTAGCTCCACCTCTCGGTTCAAGTTTAATTTTGGCAATTGATCATCTTGTAGGGTTAATGTCCCCGTTTTGTCAAAGACCAAGGTATCCACTTGTGCCATTCTCTCTAATGCCTGAATATCTTTGAAATAGAAATGAAAGCCTGATAGCCAACGAATTCCATGTCCCAATGCAAATGGATAAGAAATTGCTAAGGCACAAGGGCAAGCGATGATCAAAATACTAACTACTGCATTTGCCCATTTTGTTGGATCATGCTGTAACCAATAAATTGCCACAGCTGTCGCCAAACTTAATAATATGAGGGTAAAATAGACACCGACTCTATTTGCAAAATTTTCCCAGTTTTCCGATTTATAAATTGGATCTTTGAAAGCTTGTTGCTCCCATAATTGAGTTAAATGGCTATGTTTTAAATCATTTTTGATTAAAATTTCTATCGATTCACCATGGTGCTTGCCGCCTGCATATATCGGTTGATTCAATCCGATATCAACTAATTCACTTTCACCGGTAACAAAACTATAATCGATTTTGCTTTTCCCTTTGATCAAAATGGCATCAGCAGGAATGATTTCTTGATTTCGGATAATTAATTGATTCCCAATTTGAATTTCTTCCAATGGAGCATTTAACTCTTTTCCATATTTATCAATTTTGGAAATAACCAACGGAAAATACGATTTGTAATTCCTTTCAAATGATAAGAAATCAAAGGATTTTTGTTGAAACCATTTACCAATCAATAGAAAAAACAATAATCCTGAAACAGAGTCAATATAACCTGCACCTGTTTGACTCAGAACTTCATATACACTTCTAGAATAGCCGACTACTAATCCCAATAAAATGGGTAACTCAATCGTCATTTTTCTAAGACGTATATGTGCCCACACATTGGTGAAGTAATCAGATCCCGCAAAAAATAGACTGACAGTGCCTAAAAGTAGATTTAGGTATCCGAATAATTGCTTGAATGCACCATCTTCTATGCCTAAATATTCAGGAAAACTGAATAACATACTGTTGCCAGCACAAAAACCTGCGACGCCAAGTTTAATTAAAAAAAGTGTTTCTTGCGAATTTCGTTTCTTCCTTGAGTTTCCTTCTTCTTGATTAGAGATCAATGGTTCATAACCAATCTTAGCAAGTAAGTTGGCCAAACTTCCCAAGCTTAATTCATCTTCTTTAAACCAAACCGTAAGGTCCTTTTTGCCAAAATTCAATTGCGTTTTAATGACACCCTCATGAAGTTTGGGTAGATTTTCCAACAAATACAAACAAGATCTACAATGTATAGCTGGTAAAATAAAATTCACTTTGGATAAATCGTCATTGGAAAATAAAATGAGTTTATCTCTGAAAGAAGGGCTATTTAAATAATCGAAATTTTTATTGCTAGGAGAAATTCCTGGATTAATATCGCACTCATAATAGTCTTCTAAGGAATGTTCATTTAATAGTTGATAAACTTTTTGACAACCCGTGCAGCAAAAATCTTTTTCTTCAAAATGGATGATTTCATCTTTGCAATTTTCCCCACAATGATAACATTGAGTCGCTTCTTCTACTTCCTTTAAGACTATTTGATCCATAACACAAAACTGAAATTGTTTCAAAAGTACTCAATTACTAAAATTAGCGCATGACTTTAAACATATTGAGATATGAGCATTGTCATAATTTCTTCTTTTCTAAGGTACTACTTTCGTATCATATTTTGAAACAATGAAAGATTTTTCCGAAATAACCCAGAAAATTATAGCAAGTGGCATAGAAATTAACTATTTGCCTACTGAGTATATTTTTCGTTTAGGTCAAAAGGCTGAATTTGTCTTTTATATGATGAGTGGGACAATATTGTTGACCTATTCAGATAATCAATCTCATACCCTTTCAAATAAACAATTATTTCTTGGATTACATGAAGCATTTGATTCTTTAAGGCATCAATTTTCTGCACAAATCATGGAGCCTTCAAAATTCTTAGTTTTCGATAAAAAGTATTTTCTGATGCTTTTGCAAGAATTTGATGTGGATCAAACGTTTTTTAACCAACAAATCCAAGATTTTGAATTATATCAACAATTAATACATTAAATCAGAAATATTATGATTGCTGAAGCCGAAATTGCCAATTTGTCGAAATTTCAAATTGCTGCCAAATTAAAAGAATTACAAGATACTATATGTTCTAAATTAGAGTCTTGCGATGGGAAAGCTAAGTTTCAAGAGGAAATTTGGACCCGTTCTTCAGGTGGAAGTGGTAGAACCAGGGTAATTCAACAAGGGAATGTATTGGAAAAAGGTGGAGTTAATTTTTCAGAAGTTTTTGGAAAAGCAACGCCAAGTATGTTAAAAGCTTTAGATATTCATGATACAGGGAATTTAGATTTTTTTGCCACAGGAGTTTCCATTGTTTTACATCCTTCTAGCCCGATGGTGCCCATTTCTCATGCAAATTTCAGGTATTTCGAATTGAGTAATGGAATGTCTTGGATTGGAGGAGGCATCGATTTAACCCCCATTTATGTTGTTCCTGAGCAAGCTCAATGGTTTCATCAACAATTAAAAGAGGTTTGTAATCGCCATGACGATACTTATTATCCGAAATTCAAAACATGGGCAGATGATTATTTCTTTATTGAGCATCGTCAAGAAACTCGTGGTGTCGGTGGAGTCTTTTTTGATCATTTAAAACCAAATGATGAAAAAACGTTGCCAGAATTGATTGATTTTTTATTTGATTTAGGCAATCAATTTGCGCCTATTTACACACATATTATTGATTTAAATAGAAATAAGCCATTTAATGAAGATCAAAAAAAATGGCAATTAATAAGACGTGGCCGTTATGCTGAATTTAATTTAGTCTATGATCGTGGCACAAAATTTGGATTTGAATCACAAGGTAGAACAGAGTCAATTTTGATGAGTTTGCCACCACAAGCCAATTGGGAATATAATTATGTTCCTGAACCCGGTTCTGAGGAGGCAAAAACTTTATCCTTATTAAAAAAGAATATAGAGTGGTAAGTCATGATTGCACAGTCCCGTAAGATTTTATCCTTCGGGACTGTTTTTACAATCCTTTAAATTTTTTGGTAATTGTCCCTCCACCTTGTAGAAAATCATTCTAAAAAGAGTCGACTATTATTTTTTCAATCTCAATCGAACGATGTTTTCTACGTGATGAGTTTGTGGAAACATATCTACCGGATGAACCACATCTACGGTATATGCTTCGTCTAACCATGCTAAATCTCTAGCTTGAGTGGCAGGATTACAGCTTACATATACAATGGTTTTGGGTAATACTTTTAACAATTGTCGTACCACATCTTCGTCCATTCCAGCTCTTGGTGGATCAGTGATAACTACATCTGGTTTTCCATGAATTGAAATAAAATCATCTGTTAAAAGCTTTTTCATATCGCCCGCAAAAAAGGATGAATTTTCCACTTTATTGTGTTTTGCATTCATTTTAGCATCCTCTACGGCCATCTCAACATATTCTAGACCAACAACTTTTTGAGTCATTTTGGCTAAAAATAAGGCGATTGTTCCCGTACCTGAATAAAGGTCATACACAATTTCATTTCCCGTTAAATCCGCATATTCTCTAACTAATTGATATAAGCGCAAAGCTTGGTGCGTATTCGTTTGGAAGAAAGATTTAGGTCCAATTTGAAACCTCAAATCTTCCATTACTTCTTCAATGTATGGTTTACCGTGATAACAAATAACCTCTAAATCGTGGAATGTATCATTTCCTTTTTGATTAATCACATAGTTCAAGGAAGTGATTTGAGGGAAATTATTTTTTAAATGTTCCATGATCAAATCAATTTCAAATTGCTCTGCATAAGCAAATTGAACATTCACCATCCATTCTCCTGAACTCGAATTCCGAATGATTAAATTTCGTAATGCTCCCTCCTTTTGGTTTTTCAATTCATAAAATGAAATGTTATTTTTCTCCGCAAATTCTCGTACAATATTACGAATTTGATTGGAAGGGTCTCCTTGTAAATAACAATGGTTTACTTCCAAAATCTTATCAAAACGGCCTGGAACGTGAAAGCCCAAGGCATTCATCGATCCTAAATCTTCTTGTCCAATTTCTTCATTGGTTAACCACCTAGCAGAAGAAAAAGTGAATTCTAATTTATTGCGATAATAATATTGTTCCTCGGAACCTAGAATTTCATGGAATTCAGGTAGTGGAACTTTAGCAATGCGTTCTAAATTATCCTTTACTTGTCGAGTTTTAAAACCTAATTGAGCTTCGTAAGACACATGTTGCCATTTGCAACCACCACAAATCCCAAAATGACTACAAGCAATTTCTGTCCTAAATTTCGAAGAAGGAGTAATATTAAAAGCTTGGGCTTGTTTGAATTTCTTTTTTGAACGTAATATTTTCAAATCACAAACATCTCCTGGAGCGACGGGGCCTTGAACGAAGATAACTTCATCATTGATTTTTACAATGCACTTTGCTTCAGCAGCAAAATCTAAAATTTCAACTTGTTCAATTATTTGTGGGGCTTTGTCTTTCTTTCTGCTCATGTTTTAAAAATATGTGCAAAAATAGTGCATTCTTATCGCTTAACAACCAATTTAAAGATAAAAGCTTAACTTCGTGTGTAAATTTATATTATGGAAAATAAAGTTGTTATCATCACAGGTGCATCCTCAGGTATTGGAAAAGCTTGGGCATTTGAATACGGTAAAAAAGGGAATATCATTGTTATTACAGGTAGAAATCCACAGAAACTTCAAGAGGCTGTTCTTGAGCTAGAAGATGCAAGAATTCAAGTTAAAGGCATCGTTTGCGATAGTAGTTCTGAGTCGGAAACCAATGAAATGATTGCTGAGGTGATAGATACCTACAAAAAAATAGATTTATTGATTAATAATGCGGGAATTTCCATGCGTTCTATGTTTGAAACAGTGAATTTAAATGTGTTGAAACAAGTGATGGATATTAATTTTTGGGGGACAGTTTATGCAACGCATGCTGCTTTACCCTATTTGAAAGCATCTAAAGGCGGAATCATTGGTATTTCATCCATTGCAGGTTACAGGGGCTTACCCGTTCGTACAGGTTATTCAGCCTCCAAATTTGCTATGAACGGATTTTTAGAAGCTTTGCGCACGGAATTACTTGAAACGGGAGTTCATGTGTTAATTGCTTGTCCTGGATTTACTGCTTCCAACATCCGTTCAGCTTCTCTTGGTGCAAATGGTCAAATCACAGGAGAAACCATGCGAGATGAAGAAAAAATGATGTCTGCCGAAGAAGTTGCATCTGAAATTTTCCAGGCCTATGCTTCACAAAAGAAAACCTTAGTATTAACTTTCCAAGGAAAATTAACGGTCTTTTTGAATAAATGGATGAATGGATTGATGGATCGTTTGGTGTATAATACCTTGAAAAAGGAAAAAGATAGTCCCTTGAAATAAAAATAAAATTATCAATTTTATTAAAACTTAATTAAAGTCTCCTCATTTTTTACCTGATTTTGCGAAATACTTTTATCTGACGAGCTCTTACCTCACCCAAACGGTGTATTAAACGGATCCGTATCATCAGAAGGCATGTTCATTTTACTTCCCTTGAAGACTGAATCGCCATTTTCAAAGGCAGCTGCGGTATCTCCCAAAGCACTTGAATCAAAACCTGCATTTCCAGAATCGAATGGCTGAAAATCTAAGTCGCAATATTTGGTAAATTTGCCGATGAACTTCAACCATACGTTTTCCAAAGATCCAGAACGGTTTTTAGCCATAATGATCTCCCCCATTCCAAGCAAAGAATTACCTTGTTCGTCTTGGGTGATTTGATAATATTCTGGACGATAAATAAACATTACCTGATCGGCATCTTGCTCGATGGCTCCAGATTCACGAAGGTCAGATAATTGGGGTTTTTTATTTCCTCCTCTTGTTTCTGTAGAACGATTTAATTGCGAAAGGGCAATTACAGGTACATCTAATTCTTTTGCTAATTGCTTTAGAGCTCTTGATATTTGTGAAATTTCTTGCTCACGGTTACCGCTTGCTCCTTTTCCACTTGAATCGCCGGTCATTAATTGCAAATAATCTATGACGATCAACTGTATATTTTTTTGTGCTTTTAAACGACGACATTTTGCTCTTAATTCCAAAATGGAAAGTGCTGGAGTGTCATCGATAAACATCTGTGCCTCAAAAAGTGTCTTGATTTTAGTATGCAATTGTTGCCATTCATGTGGCTCTAATTTTCCTTTTCTGATTTTTTCTGCCTCGATTTCTGCCTCGGCCGAGATAATCCGATTGACCAATTGCACCGCACTCATTTCCAGCGAAAACAAAGCCACCGAATGCCCAAAATC
>JBJTNH010000010.1:0-12247 GCA_046073945.1 Aquirufa sp.
GTCGATTTACCACTAGCATATTCAGAGATTATCTGTTGTTTAAAACTTTCACTGTAACGAATTACTTTTCTTCTTTGGTCCATAAGATTAAGGTTTATAAAACTGTAAACTTTTCTTAGGACGAGACAAGGATGTAAGTTGTTTAAAATGTATTATCAATTCTACATTCTTAATTCTACATTCTTAATTCTTAATTCTTCATACATCATACATCATACATCTTACATCATACCGCTTCCAGCTCCCTAAAGAACTCGGCCATTGGGTTAACTTCTAATCGGATTAATTTTTGCCAAAGTCGAATTGCTTTGGTCATCAAACCACTTTCAATTAAAAATCCATCGTGGCCGTAGAGAGAATCAATTACTTGAAAAGAAGCTCCAGGGATATGTTTTGCTAAAAATTCTTGTTCAACGATGGGGAACAATGCATCTGATTTTATACCAATCACCAATGTTTTAGCTTGAATTGACTTTAATGCAGCAACTACACCTCCCCTGTTTCGACCTACATCCTGAGAATCCATCATTTTGGACAACAAATAATATGAGTAGGCATTGAAACGGCTTGCTAATTTTTCTCCTTGATATCGTTGATAAGTAATAGCACGCAATGTATCACCAATGGCATTTTCTGTTCTTGACTGTGTGATTTGATAAGTTTCATAATTTCGATAAGAAATTAGTGCAGTCGCGCGCGCCACTTTCATACCATTTATACCAGCTAAAGGATTGGCATCCTTCCAAGTTGGGTCCACTTCAATCGCCATCCTTTGGGATTCATTGAAAGCTATTCCCCAAGGAGAATGCACAGCGTTAGTGGCAACAAGTATTAAGTTTTCAATCAATGTTGGATTGATAATCGCCCATTCCACGGCTTGTTGCCCCCCTAAAGAACCACCAATGCAGGTTTTAATTTTATCAATTTTCAGTTCTTTTCTTAAAATTTCAAAAGAATTGACGACATCACGAATGGTTATTTCAGGAAAATCATGGAAATAAGGTTTTTTTGTTTGTTCATTGATGGATAGTGGGCCTGAACTACCATAATGTGAGCCCAAAATATTGGCGCAAACAATGAAATTATTTTCTGGATTGAACAATTTACCTGTACCAACTAATCCTTGCCACCAATCGGCCACATCGTGCGAACCGGTAAAAGCATGACATATCCAAATAACATTATCCTTTTGAGCATTTAAAGTCCCAATTGTTTGATAGGCAATATCCAAACATGGTAATTCACCCCCTAATTCAAGGGAAAATGCTTTTGAAGAATGAAAAGAATGAAACGCTACTTGCATACGGACAAATTGGTTTATATTTCCCAAAGAAATTATTTTCTTTAGGTAGGAATTAGCACCGGGATCGATCTTTTCGATGGGTTGCCAGAAGTTCACAGAGCCTATTCTCTCCCTTCTTCTTTATAAATCAATGACAAAAGCGTGATTGACTTGGGATGCAAAAGTAGTAAAGAATTATTAAAACGCAAAAAGAGGTAAAAGGTAATAGGTAAAAGAGAAAAGACCTATTACCTATTACCTTTTACCTATTACCTTTTCTTCGTCATTTTAAATTCCTATAAATTTCTGATATTTGCAGTATGATAAAATTAATTGTCTTTTATATTATTTTGGCGGGGGTACTTTGGGGACTTCATTTTACAGCATTGGCAGAATGGATGCATGCAGATTTAAAATTCATTTGGGCATTTTTCTTTTTCCAGGCTTATTTAAGTCAGCTATTGCATCAAATGGGTTCAAATAATAATCGAGAAAATTTTGTTCAATTTCACATGGCTTCTCAGGCAGTTAGATTCATTACCAGCTTAATCTTCATTGGAGTATTTGCTTATTTCAAAACACCTAACATCTACTTATTCGTTGGTAATTTTTTTGTACTCTATTTATGTAGTACAAATTTTGAAATAATTAGTTTGATTCGTAACTTGCGACGTTTTTAGGAAAACCTTCAGCATTTTGTTGTTGAATTTCTTTTTAAAAATCAGTTAATCAACGAATTAACTAAAATCACGAATACCCAATAGATAAAGCAATAATAAAGAGATGTCTGCAAAGAACGCTAGTCAAAAAATGTATTTTTCAAATATAATCCTTGGATTACTATTTAGTTTATTCAGTTTTACAACTTTCGCTAATGAAGAAGCAGCGGCTCCAGCAGCTGAACATGCAACTTCTGCAGCAGCTCCTCAAGAAGAAGAAAAATTCGATGCAGGTAAATTAATTTTACATCACGTAGCGGATGAACACGAATGGCATTTCTTTACCATTGGCCATTTTCATGCTACTTTACCCCTTCCTTGCCTTGTTTATCGCGAGTCTACTGGCTTACAAGTTTTCATGTCTTCAGCGTTCAAAAACGAGCATCATGAAGAAGTGCCATACCAAGGTTTAAAATTGGAACATGGTAAAATTCACGCTGAAAATGGCGAAAAAGTGATTGATATCTCGATTACCAAAAACGTAGCTTCTTTATTTATTTCTGCGATTCTATTATTATCCATTTTCATTGGAATTGGTAATTCATACAAGGCGAATCCACATAAAGCACCTAAAGGTATTCAATCATTATTTGAACCCATTATTATTTTTGTGAGAGACGAAATTGCAATTAATAACATTGGAGAGAAGCATTACAGAAGGTTTATGCCTTATTTATTGACTGTTTTCTTTTTCATTTGGTTCAATAATATGTTGGGTTTAATTCCAGGTGGAGCCAATTTGACAGGTAATATCGCTATCACAGCGGTTCTTGCTGTTATCGCATTTTTCATCACGAATTTAAATGGGAAATCGAATTATTGGTTACATATTTTTGCCATGCCAGGTGTTCCAAAATGGATGTTGGTCATTTTAACACCTGTGGAAATTGTTGGAATTTTCATGAAGCCATTTTCATTGATGGTTCGTTTGTTCGCTAACATTACAGCTGGACACATCATTTTATTGAGTTTATTATCATTGATATTTATATTCAAAAACGTTGCCTTGGGATTAGCCGTTGTGCCATTCTCTTTATTTATGAACGTAATTGAATTGATTGTTGCTTTCATCCAGGCCTTTATTTTCACGATGTTGGTTTCTACTTACATTGGAGCGGCTGTTGAGGAGCATCATCATTAAGATTGTATTTTATTTTTTTATTTATAAACCCAAATAGTATGTCACTTTTATCAATTTTATTGGAAGTTTCTGTAGGTACTGGTCTTGCAGGTATTGGAGCAGGTTTAGCAGCAATCGGTGCTGGTGCTGGTATCGGTAACATCGGTAGCTCAGCTATGGAAGGTATTGCTCGTCAACCTGAAGCTTCTGGAAAAATCCAAGGTGCGATGTTGATCGTTGCAGCTTTCGTTGAGGCGGTTGCTCTTTTCGCAGCAGTTATTTGTTTGTTGGTTACTTTAAAGTAATTCAACAAGCGAGTCAACTAAAAGGTTAGCTTTTAGAAATTGACTCAAACATTTGAAACGCAATTTGGAAGCGATAGGCTCCAAATTGCGTTTTTAAAAGAAAAATACACAAACAAATTATATAATCATGGAGTTAATCACCCCTGAATTTGGTCTTATTTTTTGGCAAATTATTGTATTCGGAATTTTATTTTTCCTTTTATCAAAATTTGCTTGGAAACCCATTGTTCAATCTTTACACGAACGCGAAGCATCCATCGATGAAGCCATCAAGTTGTCAGAAACAACTAGAAAAGAAATGGCTGAATTAAAAGCTGGTAATGAGCAATTGTTACAATCTGCTCGTAATGAGCGTGATGCTGTTTTAAAACAAGCAAAAGAAGCTGCTGAAGCAATGATTCAGCAAGCAAAATTAGATGCTCAAGCAGCAGCTAATGCAGAAATCGATAAAGCAAGAGTATCTTTTGAACAAGAAAAAAATGCTGCAGTTGCCTCTTTACGTAAAGAAGCAGCAGTATTATCTTTAGACTTGGCTGAAAAAGTATTAAAATCTCAGTTGAAGGATAAAGCTGCTCAAGAAAAATTAGTTTCCGAGTGGATTTCAGAAGTTACATTAAAATAAGCATACACCCATAAATTTCAAATAATGTCGGAGTTAATCGTTGCCCATCGTTATGCTAAATCATTGATTGATCTAGCCATTGAAAGAAAAGTGGTAGATGCAGTATATAAAGACATGTGTACTTTTCAAGAGACTTGCGAAAACAGCTATGATCTTGTTTTGGCATTCAAGAGTCCTATCGTAAAGCACGATGTTAAATTGGCTATTTTGTCCAAATTATTCAAAAGTACTTTCCACGAAGTTTCTTTCTCCATTTTTGAAATCATTACAAAGAAAAATAGAGAAAAGTTTCTTCCTGCTATTGCCAAACAATTTATTAGTCTTTATACAGATTATAAAGGAATACAAAAAGCAGAAGTTACAAGTGCATCACCATTAACAGCAGAGCAAAAAACTCAAGTTACTAAAATCATCAAAGAATACACGGGCAAAGAAGTAGAATTGACCGAGCATATTGATGAGTCACTAATTGGTGGTTTTGTTTTGCGAGTTGGAGATAAGCAAATTGATGATTCGATTCGTCGAAAACTCAATGACTTGAAAGTTGCTTTAGCATCTTAACAACATTGAAAGCCTTGAAATTCAAGGCTTTTTTTATTCATATCAATATGACGAACAAAAACATTTTCTGGGGTTCTGTTATTTGTGCCATAGCTGTAGCATTAGGAGCTTTTGGCGCTCATGCTTGGAAAGACTATCTTGTTTCCATCAATCGTTTAGATACGTTTGACACTGCCACTAAATATCAAATGTATGGTGGATTTGCTTTATTGATTTTGGGAATTTTACAAAATCAACTATCCAATAAAATTTTAAAAATCGCGGGCAACTTATTCATAGCAGCTTGTATCATTTTCCCGGGTTCGCTTTATCTAATTTGCCTCACTCAACAAAAATTCTGGGGTGCCATTGCTCCGATTGGGGGCATAGCATTTATTGCAGGATTTTTGTTGATTGCAAGTCAGGTAAAAGGTAAGTGGTAATAGGTTTTAAATTCCTAATTCAATTTTTGGGGTTTAGACGCACTGTGTTTTTATAAAAAAAAAGACGCACGGCCGTGCGTCTCTACATCATACATCATACATCATACGTCATACATATTACATCATACATCACTTCTTCCCTCCATGTTTCATTACTAAATCCAAACTATTCCAGACAATTTCTCCCATGGTTTTGCAATCTAAAAAACGTTTGTCCTTGTAATGCCTGGCTAAATCAACTTTCAAGGATTCAACATTTTCTGAAGGTGCGATATCATCTTTTGACAATACATCCATTAAATCATATACTCGCTGACTTTCTGATTTTAATCGACTAGCAATCATCGAACGTTCCTCAATCTGGTATTGCCAAACAGATTCTGGCGTCATATATTTCATACCCAATTCTACTAATGGGTTATTTTGCTTGAAATATTGAGGTAAATACACAGACTTCTTCCCTTCATAACATTGCTGATCAAAATCGATGGGGCGAATGCGATAATAAATTTCTTCAAAATCGGGAGTGGTGATAACCACATAATTCGCGCTATGCATATCACCCAATAATTGGACCAAACAACGCTCATTAAACTTAACAAACTCCTTGGCTAAACGAATGGGAGCCTCAATATCGTTTTCTAAATCTTGTTTCAAAAAAACATCTCCCGGAACTCCAGAGATATGTTCCTCCACTAAAGTATTATCATACGTCACGTAATTGATTCGATTCGGAGATAAAATATGTTCTAATTCCAAACCATACACGCGTGAAGCATCAGCAATTTTGATATAGAAATAATCAAAATTATCATTGACACGATTGACAATTCTTACTCGAAATGGATGTGTGTTACCATACGTACAGTAATCCACACGATCAATTACTAAGTGTTTAATCACTTCATCATCTCCATCTGTCTTCAAATCGGCATAAATTTGCTTCAAAGATTCATGTACTTCCTCTTGATCCATGGGGCTATAAAAAACAGTTTCCCACAAAGTATCATTACCATTTTTATCATATAAGGTAATCGCATTGTCATATCGAAGCAAATCCACATAACTAATGTTCATAGGATGTTCTCGATTGTATTTATGTAAATACTTTCGGAGTTGATTATTAATTCGATAAAGGATTTTTTTCTTAGAAATTAATGCCATTTATTCTGTAAAATTCAACGATTTACCAAATGACTCTTTCAATTGGGAAATGGACCACAATGCCAATGCAAAGCAAATGATTCCAACGACAAAAGCCGCATTTAATAATCCAAGTGATGGAATTAAATATTTGAAAAGTAAACTGATTGGAATTAAAGCTCCTCTGACAAAATTCGGCACAGTTGTAGTCACTGTGGCACGTAAATTTGTACCAAATTGTTCGGAAGAACTAGTTACAAATACGGCCCAATAACCACCAAAGAAACCCAATAAACTGATTAACAATTTACCTTGAAACAATGAAATGTTTTGCAATGCAAATAAATAAACGACCATTAAAACTACAGCAACTAAAATAAACGTAACAATCACTTTTTTCCTACTCTTCCAAAATTGGCTTAAATACCCACTTGCAAAATCGCCAATACTCAGACCTAAATAACAATACATGATGGCATCACCTCCCGTAATCGCTCCATCGATACCGATTGTTTTGGTGATTTCTGGACTAGAAAAAACCAATATTCCAATGACATACCAAATAGGTAAACCCATTAATATACAATACAGATAGCGCAGGAAAATGCCTTTTTCTTTGAACAATTGGAAAAAATTACCCTTTTCAATTTTGTCATCTAATTCCGAATATAAATCAGATTCAAAAGTTCCTAAACGAAGTAATAACAAAGCCAAGCCCATTCCTCCGCCAATAAAATAGCAAGTTCTCCACCATTCAGGATCTGGACTAAATCCTGCAACAATGGGAGCAAATACGGCACCTGCAGCACCAACTCCAGCAATGATTAAAGTTCCTATTCCTCGCTTTGAAGCGGGTAAGCTTTCATTCACCAAGGTAACTCCTGCCCCTAATTCACCTGCCAAACCAACTCCCGCGATAAATCTTAGCACATAATACATATTCAAATCTTGCACCAAACCATTCAAGGCATTGGCCAAAGAGTACATCAAGATAGATCCAAACAAAACAGATTTCCTCCCCTTTTTGTCGCCATAAATCCCCCATAGAATCCCCCCAATGAGCATTCCTGCCATTTGAACATTCATGAGATCTAAGCCCTTATTTAATAATTCATCACCCACCAATCCCAAACTTTTCAAGCTAGGATTCCTAACCACTGAAAATAGAATTAAATCATATACATCTACAAAATAACCTAATGCAGCTACGGCAATAAGCATTTTTCCTTTTTGAGAAATTTTTTCGTTTTCCATTCAATTAACGTGATAACATATCCGACCGATGCGAATCTAATTTCAGAAATATAAATAATAAAATTGTAAATGACCACAAAGAGGAACCGCCATAACTAAAAAATGGCAGTGGAATACCCATTATGGGCATTAATCCTATGGTCATTCCTATGTTCACTAAAAAGTGAAAGAAGATAATTCCAACAACCCCATATCCATACGCTCTAGCAAATCGAGTTCTCTGTTGATCTGCCAAATACATCAAGCGCCACAAAAAAGCAATGAACAATGCTATCACGACTGTTACGCCTAAAAACCCATGCTCCTCCCCGATCGTACAAAAAATAAAATCCGTACTTTGTTCAGGAACAAAATCAAATTTCGTTTGTGTCCCTTGTAAATATCCCTTTCCCCAAAATCCCCCAGAACCAATGGCAATTTTTGATTGGGTCACTTGATAACCTAAACCTCTTTTATCAAAATTAGGATCTAATAAAACCTTAATCCTATTTCTTTGATGCTCTTTCAAAACATTGTTCACCAAAAAATCAACCACTAATACCATCGACATGATGATTCCTATTCCGACCAAAATTTTAACATAGGTTTGATAGGCTCTTTGTAAATAAATGGGAAGAAATAAAATGATGATTAGGGCTAAAATGAGTAAAATAAGTAATATGCTTAAAGGAGATAGCAACAAAGCCAAAATAAAAATAGTGATGGTAGAAATAAATAGAGCTGGGTATTCTCCTGGTAAGCCTTCTCGATAAAGTAAAATTAAAAATGAGCCGAAAACAAGCGCTGATCCTGTTTCATTGGAAGCAATAATCAATAACATTGGAAGACCAATGATCAATGCAACATTCTTCTGATCTTTCCATTTAGTCAAATTCACTTGGGAATTATCCAAGTATTTAGCCAAAAGTAAAGCTGTTGCTGTTTTAGCAAATTCAGCAGGTTGTATGGTAATACTCCCAAATTTAAACCATGAATGAGAACCATTCACTGTTACACCCAAAAAAGGCACTAATATCAATAAAATAATTAATGCTCCATAAATAAAAGGTGCAAATGACTCAAAAAACCGAAAATCAATGGCAAAAATAAATATCATAAGGACTAAACTTGTCCCTAACCAAATCAATTGCTTACCCGCATTGCTATCATAAAATGATGCATCAAAAATCCAAAGAGGAGCCTCAGGATTGTAAACTGCTGAATAAATATTGGACCAACCCATTAATACAAATAGGAAATAAAGTCCAACAGTTATCCAATCTAGCCGACTTACAATCTGATGATTTTCGTTCATTTTTTTGTTGAATCTACGTGAACTTTAGGAACCGGTTTTCCCATGACTGAGAGTACATTTCCCATGTAATTCATATTTAAAAATTTGGTTTCCACATCTTTTCGATCCACTTTTCCTTTCAAATATTTTTCAATAATTAAAGAAGCAATCGGCGCAGCAGCAAAACCTCCAAATCCAGCATTTTCGACAAATACCGCAATAGCGATTTTGGGATTATTTTTGGGAGCAAAAGCAATAAAAATAGAATGGTCTTTTCCTTTTTTATTTTGAGAAGTTCCCGTTTTTCCGCACATCTCAATATCAGGAATACGTCCATCACCTCCAACAGTTCCATGTAAAACAGCATCCTTCATCCCTTCTATCACGACACCAAAATGCTTAGCATCTACCCCTACCGGAATTTTGGTACGATAAAAAGGATCTAAGGTTTTTTTATCGCCGAGCCCTTTTACAATATGTGGAGGAATATACCAACCTCTGTTGGCAATGATTGCCGCTACATTGGCCATTTTTAATGGACTAACCACTAATTCACCTTCACCAATACTCAATGAATAAATATTAGAAAATTTCCAAGTATTTTCACCTTTGTAAATTTTGTTATAATATTCTACATTGGGCAAATTGCCTTTCTTTTCATTACTTAAATCAATGCCCAATTTACGTCCAATTCCAAAATTAGCCACTAATTCAGACCAACGTTGTAATCCCTGCGCTGAACGTTGAAAAGTATTTCCTTCTGTTTTATCGTACAAAATTTTCCGGAAAGCATGATAAAAATAAGGGTTGCAAGACCATTGAATGGCATTGTGTAAATCATTGTGCGAGGTATTGTGCGAGTGACATTTAACCGGTGCACCAGCGTGAGTAAAAACTGACCCCGGTGTCAAAGCTCCTAATTGCAATCCGACTAAAGCTTGAATTAATTTAAACGTAGAGCCTGGACGATAATACGCTGAAGGTGGTCGGTTTAACAAGGGTTTCATTGGATCCAAGGCCAATTGACTATAATATTTGGAAAAATTTCGACCTGCCAATAAACTAGGGTCATAAGACGGTGCAGAAACCATTGTCAAAATCTCCCCAGTAGAAGGCTCAATCGCGACCACACTTCCAACCTTGTTTTGCATTAAACTATCGGCATATTGTTGGATTTTTATATCAATGCTTGTATATAAATTACTTCCAGCGATAGGCGTAACATCCAATTTACCATTCTTGAAATCGCCCTTTTCTACCCCATTGCTATTTACCATTCGGTATTTAATGCCTCTTTGCCCCCTGAGCGACTCTTCATAAAATGATTCAAGACCCGAAACTCCCACAAAATCACCTTGATGATAATAATCATCCGTTTGCTCTAAAAGTGCATCCGGATTGATTTCTGCTACATAACCTAAGGCATTCGATAAAGCTTTGTATTGATATGTTCTGAAAGCATTGGTGGTAAAAGAAAACCCAGGATAGTCCACCATCGCATCTTGAGCACGAGCAAAATCCTCTTTGGACAAATGTTTTAAAAACAAATAGGGTTTCACTTTCGAATAGGCCTTTGCACGTCGCATGGTTGTGTCAAAATATCCTTTTGTAATACCAAAAAGCTGACAAAAACGTAGTGTATCTTTCACTAAAGCTTTCCGAGGCGTTACGTATAAATTATAAATAGGCGTATTATACACGATTAATTTCTGATTCCTGTCGTACACTTCTCCCCGAAAAGGGACTTGAATAATTTTACGGATTGCATTATTATCCGCCGCCTTCATATAGGTTTCGTCAAATACTTGTAAGTATAACAACTTAGCCAAAAATGCCAAGGCAACGATTACAAAGAACAAGAAGATGATGTGCTTACGACCCTCAAACACGAAAAAAAGAATTTAAATACTAAATTAGTTATTAGTTTTTAGTTATTAGGTATTAGAGGTCTATTTTACGAAAAAGAACACCTACGTGTTTTGTAAAATTAACTCCGATTCAAGAATCTTTTAACACAAGTTTAAAACACCAACACAGAGTTTTGTTAATGCTATCTGTTCTCTATCTCAATTCAGAACTAAAAGTTCTATTTATAGTACACACTCAGCACAGCTGAGCGCGTTTTGGTAATCGACCAATCTCTTCAATGTTACAGATTGTCGTTATTTTCAAATTTAGAATATTAAACTAAATGCTTTCTTATGTTTATTTCCTATAATAGACATGCAATAATCAAAAAAAACAATTAGAAATAGGAAGAAAAAAAATATTTTAATCGAAACTAAATATCTAAAAATAAAATTAAAGGTTAAACAAAACAAATACTTCATTAGAGTTTAAAACTCTATTATATATTCGTACCTCATCAATTGAACCATTGAAATATTCACTGATATTATTATTTTGAGCACTGACTACCCTTGCGCCTATTGATAAAATATTGGGATTAATAATTAGTGAATTGGATGAACGTGACCAAGAAGAAATTTGTTGACCATTTATATAATATCGCTCATTTAAACCATCATAAGTAATCACTAAATGGATCCATTGACCCAGAAAAGATGAACTTGTAAACAAATTATCTAAATTCCAATGATAGTGCATCAACCCGCGAGTAGTCATCGTTTTTACATAATTACAAGCTCTAGATACATTCGAGGGGCCATAGCCCATTATTGCCATCTCCTTATTCCAAACCATGGCTCTAAACCAGACAGAAATTGAATAAGTTGAATTATTTACTGGAAGATTTTTTGGTGAAAGTATAGTCAAAAAGTTATTAATACCGTTAAAAGTATACGCTGTATTATTTAATCCAAACCGTCCTGGACCTTTTGTGGCCAATCCTGTCAAGGTATTCTGCGAACTTGAATAATCATTTGAATCTCCATTTAATGGTAAATATGTTACAAGACCATTTAATAGGTTAGAATTAGTTAGTGAAGTTGTAAATTCCTGCTGATTGCCATAACTGTAAATCCCATTAAATTTTATAAAACTTCGAACATAATATTTTTTCCCTTGAATTAAATCATATAAAGGAATTGAAACGTTATTGGAGTTTGATAAAACATAAGTGTCGGAGATTGTAGGATTAGATGCTGTCCCCCAACAAATCCCTCTCTCCTGAATGGTATATTGGGAACCTAAGTTAGTAATATTGATACCTGAAATAGCGCGCGAATCTTGAATATTATTTACAGGAATTGTAATAACATTAATAAAGTTACCTTTACCAACCGGAGAAACGGGATCCTTTTCGCATGAAAAAAAGATACCAAAAACAAATAGTATAATGCGGTTTTTCATTGATTAAAAGTTTAATCCAAATCCTATCCAAGCATCTGAATATGCTTTTGAATTAGCTGGCTTAAATATTCCTAAATAATTAATCCCAGACGAAATATGTATTTTTTTGTAGATAAAATTTAAACCGCTTTGAAATTCAACTCCTGATAGACTAGCAAAAGAATTTTGTGCCCAGATTGTTCCAGTTTTACTGCCATTAAAATCTATCTCATCAGCAGACCAATACAAGGAACG
>JBJTNH010000011.1:0-49629 GCA_046073945.1 Aquirufa sp.
AGAAACGACAATGAAATTGTCGTAGCACATTTGTTTGTTCCTCTGAACTCCCTCGCAGACGATTTTGGTATAACGCTGGTAGATGAAAACCATGGTTCTTTTAGCTCCAACAGACCTGGAGGAAAAGGCGACGATGATATCTATTATTTTTCAGGAAAAGGACCGGAAGATAGATGGTGGTCGAATGAAGCGCCGCCGGTTCTTGCCAATGAAAATGATAAAATTGTTCATTACGCTGTCAAAACCCAATTCGTTGACCCCAACGGAAAAGCCATTGATGGGGTTAAATTTAGCTTGAGAAAAAATGGTCAGTCGATAGAAGGAGGCAAAAGCGACAAAAAAGGCTTCGCTCCTACCTTTGAATTGGATCCCAATGATGTCTTGGATTTCCTTTGTGAAAAAGAAGACTATTTAACCAAACGTGCCAGTTTCTCGATGGAAGGCAGAGAAATTCCTCAAGTATTGCTAAAAAAGGAGGTGACAGATACCACTTTCACTTTCCAAATTGTGATGGACAAACCTGAAATTGGAAAAGAAATTACAGAACTTTATCAAATCAATCCCATTTACTACGATTTAGATAAATCTGAGATACGTACAGATGCAGCAGAGGAATTGGAAAAAATTGTTCAATTTTTGAAAGACAATGAAATCGTAACCATTGAATTAGGATCACATACAGATGCTAGAGCAAGTGGTCCATACAATTTAAAACTATCGCAAAGAAGAGCAGAATCTGCGGTTAAATACATTACCAGCAAAGGAATTAGTCCAGACAGGATTAAAGCCAAAGGTTATGGCGAGACACAATTAATCAATGAATGTTCAGACGGTGTGGAATGTACAGAAGAACAGCATCAGCAAAACCGACGAACTGAATTTAAAATCACCCAAATTAAGGAAGACTAGCATGTCAACATACCTATTAAAAAATGGCCAAATTGTCAATGAAGGCAAAATCATTCAAGCGGACCTTCGTATTTATAATGGAAGAATAGACCGAATAGATTCAAGCATTCAAGCGCGAGGAGATGAAAAAATCATCGATTTAAACGGAAAACATATTTTCCCTGGAATGATTGATGACCAAGTCCATTTTCGTGAGCCTGGCTTAACGCACAAAGCGACCATCGCAAGTGAAGCTCGGGCAGCTGTGGCGGGTGGAGTGACAAGTTTTATGGAAATGCCCAATACCGTACCCAATGCATTGACGCAAGAGCTTTTGGCTGATAAATACGCCATTGCCAGTAGAAGTTCATTGGCAAACTATTCCTTTTTCATGGGTGCAGGAAACGACAATTTGGAAGAAGTGCTTAGAACTTCCAAAACAGACGTTTGTGGAATAAAGATTTTCATGGGTTCATCCACTGGAAATATGTTGGTGGATAATATTGCAACCTTGGAAAGTATTTTTTGCAAAAGCGACATGTTGATCGCTACCCATTGTGAAGATGAACCTACGGTAAAAGCAAGAACAGAATTATTTAAAAATCAATACCCTGAGAACGCTCCTGCATATATACATCCCCTCATCCGAAATGAAGAGGCTTGTTTTTTATCTTCTCAAAAAGCCATTGATTTAGCTAAAAAATGTGGAGCGCGTTTGCATATTTTACACATCAGCACCGAAGAAGAATTAGCTTTATTTGATCACACTATTCCTTCCAAAGACAAAAAAATCACCTCAGAGGTTTGCGTGCATCACCTTTGGTTTGATGCTTCAGAGTATGATTCATTGGGAAACTTAATCAAATGTAATCCAGCAATTAAGGATGCTCGCCATAAAAATGCGCTTAGAAAAGCCTTGTTATCAGGACATTTGGACATTATTGCAACAGACCACGCTCCACATACTTGGGAGGAAAAACAACAAGGCTATTGGAAATCCCCTTCTGGATTGCCTTTGGTACAACATCCAATGCTCATGATGATTGAATTGTCCAAAGAAGGAGTTTTGCCTTTGGAAAAAATTGCTGAAAAAACGGCACATACCGTGGCTGATATTTTTCAAATTGAAAGCAGAGGTTATATCAGAGAAGGTTATTGGGCAGATTTGGCTATTATCGACTTAGAAAAGCCGCATCAAGTGAACAAGAGTAACCTTCAGTACCAATGCGCCTGGTCGCCTTTGGAAGGTCATACTTTTGGAAGTAGCATAGAACATACTTTTGTTTCGGGTCATTTAGCTTATTCTCAAGGGCAATTTGATAACTCGCAACTTGGAAAAAGATTGTTATTCCAAAGAGATTAGAAATCATGAGCAAATTTCCCCTACAAGCATTTTATTCTCCGTCCGTCGTTGAAGCGGGATTGGATGAAGCTGGCAGGGGATGTTTGGCAGGTCCTGTAGTTGCCGCGGCGGTTATTTTACCCAAAGATTTTCACCATCAATTATTGAATGATTCCAAACAATTAACTGCCAAACAAAGGGAGCAATTAAGGAAAGAAATCATTCATTTTGCATTGGATTATGCCATTGGGGAAGTTGATGCAGCGACAATCGACCAAATTAATATTTACAAAGCTAGCGTTTTAGCCATGCACCGAGCGGTTGACCAATTAAAAGCAAAACCGGAACATCTTTTAGTCGACGGAAATCGGTTTATCAGCTACCCTTTAATCCCACATACTTGTATCGTCAAAGGTGATTCTAAGTTTTATTCCATAGCTGCGGCCTCGGTTTTAGCGAAAACTTATCGAGATGAATTGATGGAAAAAGCGGCTTTGGATTATCCAGAATACCATTGGGAGAAAAATGCAGGCTATCCGACCTTGCATCACCGAAAAGCCATTTTACAATTTGGTTCTACAGCTTTCCATCGAAAAACATTTCGTGTAGAATTGAAAGAAAAAGATTAAATTCATAGTCAAATTATTTTCGCATTATTACCTAAACATCAAACGCTTGCGACATTTTAACACACTTATATTGTCTTTCTTGTTACTAAGCCCAATGTTCATTTTCGGGCAAAGTGATATTTATACCAATGCTAAAAAGAAACAAATAGCTGAAAGAGCTTTTATTTTTTCCCAAAAAGCAGACAGCACTTATCGTCAAAGTTTTAAGATAGCTAAAGAAAGAGGTATTAAGTTAAAAGACACTTTGAGCAAAAATAGAATTTTACATTTCCAACATATCAATTCCATTGGTGAAGCTTTGTACATAGGAAATCATTCCAATACTTTAGCTGCAAAAGTTACGCGTACGAATGAATTATACAAAGATGGTATCCTAGGATTAAATTTGACGGGTAAATCAGATACCATGTCTGGCAAATTAGGCATGTGGGATGGCGGTGGAGTTTTGGTCAATCACCAAGAATTAATTGGCCGTGTAACAACGGAAAATCCCAATATTTCATCAGACATTCATGCCACACACGTAGGTGGAATTATGATGGCACAAGGAATCAATAGCAATGCCAAGGGAATGGCTTATGGTGCCAATCTTCGTGTTTGGGATTTCAATAATGATAACAAAGAAATTAGCGACAACTCCACCAGTCTTTTAATCAGCAACCATTCGTATGGATATATCGCAGGTTGGGAATTTAGTTCCACCAAAAACAAATGGGTATGGTATGGAAATAACAGCGTAAGCTCTACCGAAGATTATAAATTTGGATTGTATGATGACAATTCTGTTGCTTTAGACAAATATGCGTTCAATGCTCCTAAATTTTTAATGTTCAAATCAGCAGGGAATAACAGAGATAGCAATGGTCCTGCAACAGGTGAATTATACTATTTGAACACTCCTATTAATGGTATTGATACTTCTCGAGTTGCAAGGTCAAAAAACAATTCCTACGATATTATTTCAACCACCGGAAATGCAAAAAACATTGTGACTGTGGGTTCTGTTGACTTATTAGGTTTTGCTCCTAAAAAGGCATCAGATGTGACAGTTTCTTCATTTTCTAGTTGGGGCCCTACGGATGATGGCCGTATCAAGCCAGATATAATGGGAGTTGGTACAGACATTTATTCTACTTCTAACTCTTCCACAACCGCTTATACTACCTTAAGTGGAACCTCTATGTCGAGTCCACAAGTAGCAGGATCGGCACTACTACTTCAACAATTATACAACCATCTAAATAATAACAATTTCATGCGGGCTGCTACTTTGAAAGGAATATTATTACACTCGGCATTTGATATTGGAGCAGTAGGCCCCGATTATCAAACAGGTTGGGGATTACTTAATACGGAAGAGGCTGCCAAAATAATAGCAAACAAAGATCAGTCATATAAAATCATTGAAGGAACACTCGCCAATGGGCAATCGGGAAGTATACCCCTTGTTGCATCAGGAAAAGGAGATTTAAGTGCGACTATTTCATGGACAGACCCAGAAGGAACTGCCAATGTTGCCATATTAAATGACAGAACTCCCAAATTGGTGAACGATTTAGACATCCGAATTAAAGACGAAAAAGGCACTTATTTACCCTACATTTTAGACCCAGCTAATCCTGCTAATCTTGCTGTTCCAGGAGATAATATTCGAGATAATATTGAAAGAATCACCATTGTAGGTGCTATCCCTGGAAAAAGTTATCAATTAACTTATTCGCATAAAAAATCCCTTAAAAACAATGCACAAGATTATTCCATCATACTTTCAGGTATTGGTGGGAAAGCGTATTGTTCCATTGCCAATTCAAATGCGAAAAACACCATTCAATCGGTTTCTTTGAATAAAACGGTTTATTCATCTACGTCAAGCAGTGATTTCATGGGCACTCCTTTTAAGGTTGAATTAGGACAAAATCTACCATTAGAAATCAATTATTTGGATACGCAATCGAAAATCACCAAAATTTATGCCGACTGGAATCAAGATGGAGATTTTGATAATAGCAATGAATTATCCGTCAATTCGGGCTTAATAACAAGCTCCACCATAAGTCCAAAGCTGCAAGTACCCGCAACCGCCAACGTTAATCAATATTATCGAATAAGAGTCGTGACGGAATATGGTTCATCGACCAGCCTAGCAACTTCTTGCGGAACAATCACCAGCGGGGAAGTGGAGGAATATTTATTCCAAATAACTGAACCAAGCAACGATGTAGGTGCTCTAAGTTTCAGCCAATCTACTCCCAAAGTGTGTGCAAACAATGGACCAAACTCATTCACTGCTAAGGTGAAAAATTACGGAACCACCAATCAGCAAAATGTAAAAGTACAATTGACCATTTCTCAAAAAGGACAAGTTATCTCAACACTTTCCGGTACAATTCCAACACTATATTCCAATTATGAAGAGGAAATTGCTCTGACGGGAAATACCGTTTTAACTGCGGGACAAAGCTATCAATTCCAGCTTTCAACAATTTTGTCAACTGATCAAAACAATTTGAATGACAAAATAAATCAAGACATAAGCATCGAAAGTCCTACAGCGCCAATTGCAACTGGGCAATTTTGTACGGGTGCCAGTTCATTAACTTTAACCGCTTCCAATGCAAATGCGCTTTGGTACAACAATAATATATTAGTGGGATCAGGACAAAGTGTAAGCCTGCCAGCAAATAAGGCCTATTTTGTTTCGAGTGGCGACTTCAGTGCTTCTTATGGTCCGAAAACAAAAAAAGAATTTGGCGGAGGCTCTTATTATAGCAACTTTGGTCCTATGCCAATCGTTGAAGTAAAGTCACCCATTGTGATGGAAAGTGCAAGAATCTACGTTGGAACCTCAGGAACCATCGTATTTAGCGTCTATGACCTCAATTCAGGATTACTGGTATCTTCAACAGCTAGAGAATTAACCGCAACAAGAAATCAATTAAATATCCCAACGGATCCTTCAACACAAATTCCAGATGACAAAAATGATCCAGGTCAAATCGTTCAATTAAATTTGGCGTTCCCAGCCGCAGGAACTTACGCGATTACCCAAGAATGTTACAATGGAGCAAGTATTTATCGAAGTAACCGCACCTTAAAAGACACAGTCAATGCTCCTACAAACATTGGATACCCCTATGAAATTGCGAATATCATTAAAATGAATGATGCATTATATGATTCCGGACGTATTCAATCAGGATATTACTATTTCTATGACATGAAATTGAGATCTTATAGCTGTGCAAGTTCAAGAGTAGAAGTCGCTGTGAAAACAAATACCTCTCCAGTTATTAAAATAACACCAAGTGGCAAAAAAACAATTTGTACTTCTGAAGCTTCCACTGTTGCCATAGTGGCCAACTCAAATGATTCGACCACATTTCAATGGCAAATGAATGGCGCTGACATAAAAGGAGCTACAAGTTCCACTTATTCAACTAGTTTATCTGGAAAATATTCGGTAAAAGGCAGCGTTTCGGGTGCTTGCCCAGCAATATCTGACACCTTAGATTTGAAATTCAGCACTCCTATTCCACCTTTTATTTCTTATAATCAAGGAATTTTAAGCACTTCCAATGGAACAAATATTCAATGGTTATTAGGCAGTTCGGCCATACCAAATGCCAATAATATTAATTATACCCCCGTTCTTTCAGGTACCTATAAAGTCCAACTAAAAGATAGCAACGGATGCTTGGCAACTTCAGACATTATCAATGTGAGTATCTTAGCGACAGAAAAAGAAAACCCTTTCAAAGAAATTAGCGTCTACCCGAACCCTATCAATCAATTGGTGAAAATTGGTATTCCAGATGGATTTACCGCGACAAGTTATGAAGTTCAGGTAATTGATTTGCAAGGAAAAATACAAATTTCAAACTCTTGCGAATTAGATAAATCAGAGAACACATTGAATTTAGATGTGTCCAAATTAACGAACGGAATTTATTTTATTCGTGTTCCGGAAGTCAATACTAAGGCTATTAAAGTGGTTAAATACTAATGAGGAAGAGGTAATAGGTAAAAGGTAATAGGTAAAAGACCGATGGCTGAGCGGAGTCGAAGCCAGAGGGCGTAAGAAGTGTTAGAGAATAAAAAAACTAAACACTAATAACTAATAACTAAAGGGAGGCGAATTTACCCGATTCCTTAATTAGCAATTTTGACAATTTTCCGTCCTAAAGAAGCTCCTTCCAGCATTTTTGATAAATAATGGGGAGCTTCTTCAAGATTAATTTCTTGACAAATGGTTGAAGTATCAATTTGCCAATCTGCATTAAATTTATCCCAAATTTCCTTTTTGTATTCAAGAGGAGATTCAGCTGAATAAATTCCTAATAATCTAGCCCCGCGTAAAATAAAGGGATAAATTTGCATGGATAAATCTACACTGGATGCCATTCCGCAGGCAGCAATTGCACCGCCATTGTGTAAACTTTTAAGCGTTTTCACCAAGACATCTCCTCCTACGGTATCAATAGCCCCCGCAAATTGCATCGGGTATAATGCCCTTTCCTGATTTTCCAAAAAATCATTGCGCAAAATCACACGATCAGCACCAATGGATTTAAGTAATTCAACTTGTTCTTGCTTACCTGTCAAAGCCACCACAGAATAACCTAAACGCTTCAATAATAAAATGCTAATCATACCTACCCCGCCTGTCGCACCCGTGACTAATACATCTCCGGCATTGGGGGAAATACTATTTTCTTGTAAAGCTTTCACGGCCAATCCTGCAGTTAAACCTGCCGTTCCTAATTCCATCACTGACCTTGCAGTAAGATTTGCAGGAATGGGTACTACCCAATTGGCTGGAACAAAAATATATTCAGACAAACCGCCATGCGCATTCATTCCAAAATCAAAACCAGTAACCAAAACCGATTGACCAGCCTGAAAAGTGCCAGAAAGATCAGAAACTACCGTCCCCGAAGCATCAATACCTGGGATATGTGGAAAATTTCGTGTGATACCTTTGTGTCCAGAGGCAGACAAGGCATCTTTATAGTTCAAAGAGGAATAGGCGACTTTTATCAGAACTTCTTTTGGAACTAGAAAATCAAAAGGCAATTTTGTCAATGCAGTTTGATAAGTAGAAGCAGCTGTTTCTGTTGTCAAAAGTGCATGAAAGTCCGTCATGATCTGATTTATTTAACCCAGAAGAAAATCATCCGAGGTGAGTTTTTTTCATCAAAATATCCCAACTGATAATCGCCCAATAAATCGATTAAATGCAAACCAGCTACACTGGCATAGGAAATGAAATCGTTTTTAGAAATCAGCTCAACTTTTTCCAAAAAGTGAAACTTTTCCCCTTTGTCTTCAAAATCAATGGATTTATATAAATACCCATTTTCTTCCCAACGTTTGATAGCAAACTTAATTCCTTTTCTAATAATGGTTTCAGATTTAACCAAATTGGCTAAGACATATGCAGGATTAAAGAAATCCATCACTAAAATTCCTCCTTTTTTGAGAGCATTGGCTAAGACATAAAATGCTTTTTGATTTTCAATCTTTTCATCAAAATAGCCAAAGCTTGTAAAGAAATTAAAAATGGCATCGTAATGATTAACCTTCGGCAAAGGATTTCTCAAATCATGGACAAAAAAATCTAAACCTTCTGTTTCTAGCGTTTTGTTTTCTTCAATATTGGAGGGCGACAAGTCAAACGCAGACACCTGCAAGCCTAGATCGAATAAGGTTTTGGCATGTCTACCTTTTCCACAAGCGGCGTCTAATACCTTTGCTTTGGCAGGTATAGATAATTTATTTTGCAAAGCTTTAATAAATTCAACCGCTTCATCCACATCTCTCTTTTCATACAAAATATGATAATAAGGAGAATCAAACCACGCACTAAACCATTCTTCCTTCTGCTCCATTATTTTCTAATTGATGGATTTGTCAGAAAATCTTGATAGGCTAATTCTATCCCTTTTTCTAAGGCAATTTGATGTTTCCAACCCAATTCATGTAATTTACTAACGTCCATCAGTTTTCGAGGCGTTCCGTCTGGCTTAGACGAATCCCAACGAATTTTACCTTCAAAGCCGACAATTTTTTGAACAGTTTCAGCCAATTCTTTGATGGTCACGTCCTCTCCTGTTCCTATATTGACTAATTCTGCTTCATCATAATTTTCCATCAAAAACAAACATGCCTCCGCTAAATCATCGGCATGTAAAAACTCGCGCATCGGAGAACCCGTTCCCCAAAGCTCCATAAATGGCTTATTCTGTTGTTTTGCTTCATAAAATTTACGGATCATCGCAGGCAAAACATGCGAATTTTCCAAGGAATAATTATCATTAGGCCCGTATAAATTAGTCGGCATAACAGAAATAAAATTGCAATTATATTGTGCGCGATAGGCCTCACACATCTTTATTCCTGCAATTTTAGCTATGGCATAAGGTTCATTAGTCGGCTCCAAATAGCCACTCAATAAATAAGATTCCTTCAAAGGCTGAGGAGCCATTTTAGGATAAATACAAGAAGAGCCCAAAAATATCAATTTCTTGACATTGTTCAAATAAGATTGATGAATCACATTATTTTGGATTTCTAAATTTTCATACAGAAAATCCGCTCGATAAGTATTATTCGCTACAATCCCTCCTACTTTTGCAGCAGCTAAAAAGACATATTCGGGTTGTTCTGATTCAAAAAAAGCTTGAACAGCTGATTGATTTTTCAAATCTAATTCAGAAGATGTCTTCAAAATTAAATTTGTATACCCCAATGAAAGTAATTTTCTAACGATAGCAGAGCCAACCATTCCTCTATGGCCTGCTACGTAAATTTTAGCTGCTTTTTCCAACTTATTTTAACTTTTTAAATTGCCAATTTTTGAACAAAATCATGCAAAAATACATAAACTACCTTATCTAATTATTTTAATTCCTATTTTTGGGAAATTTTTTTGAAACATTGACGTTTCTTACCACATGGCAAATAAATTATCAGGTTTTCTCCTAATTTTCTTTATTTCTACATTTTCAGCTTTAGCTCAAAACAAGGCCGTTTTTTCTGACAAAAAACCTTTGATCGATACCACTGTAAAGGCAAAAGGTCTTTTTGGTGGTCATTTGGATACGGGCTTGGAAAAACAAGTAGATGAAGTTAAAAAACTCAAATCAGAAAGTGCTGAATGGAAAAAAGAAAGTAAAGCATTTTTAAATGAATTAGGCATAAATAATTTAGGTTCAAAATCTGCCAAATTGGCGAAGCAAATCAAAAAGAAAATTGCCCCAAAAGATGAGTACGAAGGGGTAAAAACGGAAAGGAGATTAGGGCAATACGGTAGTGGAAATAGGGCCACCTATGAAGAAATCAATGTTGTGAAGTATGTAGAGGATGAAGCCGTCAACCCTTACAATCAGGAAATTTGGTGGTTTGATCCAGCACAATCAAGAATCGTCAATAGCTCCCTAAAAGACAACAAAACAGCACAAATTTGCCACGGACCTTTCAAACGATATGTTAACCAAATACTGGTGGAACAAGGCTTTTTTTATATGGGGGCAAAGGATGGGCGTTGGGAAAATTATGGCCCTGAATTCGAATTAGAAAACAAGCAATATTTTAAACGAGGTTTTCCAGCCGAGTCGACAATTAGCTATTATGATGCTGAAAAAAAGAAAATCAAAGAAGTCATTCCCAGAGTTTATGGAAAAGTTATCGGTCAATATGTATCTTTTTTTCCCAACGGTTTAATGAAAGAAGATGGAAAATTTGACGATAGCGTAAAAGTTGGCCGTTGGAGAGAGTTCCATGAAAAAGGAATTGGAGGAAGACTAAAGAAAGAATGGCGTTTTGGTAAAGATAAATTTGACTCACAAGAAGGCATTTTGATTCAAGAAAGAGACAACCAATCGAAAATCATTTATCAGAATCCCCAAAAATTTGATTAAAATTGCATGATGAAAAAGTGGGGACTCCTTATTTTCTTTCTGGCAAGTGTTTTAGTCATTGGAATTTCTTTAACAAAAATTTCAAAGGCTAATGAAACACAACTCGAAATCCGAGTTGCAAAAGCCACTTTATCCGAAAACACCACACCAGAACACTCCACTTTTCCATTCAAATATACTTCCCCTTATGCTGGAGAAGAAGATGAAAACGAAGATGAAATTAGCAGCTTTGAGAAATTAGAAACGTCTTTTATTCAGACATCGCCCTTTTATTTTGACGAAAATTCGTACAAACAATACATCCCTATTTTGGGCATTTCAGACCCATATCTCAATCAAGTCTTTACCCCTCCTGATTTTATTTGTTCATAGTTCGATGAATTCTATCACCCTATAACATTTTAAAATTATATGTATTTCAAACAATATTTATCCGCCTTTATCAAAGGTGATTGGAAATCGGGTATAGCCGTATTTCTAGTGGCCTTGCCTCTATGCCTAGGAATTGCTTTGGCCTCTGGCGCCCCTTTATTATCTGGGCTGATAGCTGGCATCATCGGGGGAACAGTGGTTTCCCTACTTTCTGGTTCAGAACTTTCTGTCAGTGGACCCGCTGCGGGACTGACCATCATCGTTGCCAATTCTATCACAAGTCTAGGTTCATTCTCGGGATTTTTAGTCGCCGTTATTTTAGCAGGAATTATACAAATTGCTTTAGGAATTTTCAAATTAGGGAAAATTGGAAGTTTTTTCCCTTCTTCTGTTATTAGAGGAATGCTAGTAGCCATTGGTATTGTAATTATCCTGAAACAAATACCTCATGCCTTGGGAGACGACTTAGATTTCATCGGGGAATTTGAATTTTTTCAATCGGATGGACAAAATACATTTAGTGAATTATTACAATCATTCAGTATTTTTAAGCCAGGGGCCATATTTATTTCCATCATTGGCTTATTCATTTTATTTACATGGACTGCCATTTCTGAAAAAATCACCTTCATGAAGGCTCTTCCAGCTTCCTTAATTGTTGTATTAGTGGGTGTTGGTATTAATCATTTATTTGGAATGTTTGAACCTGCTTGGTTTTTAGGAAATTCAAAAGACCACATGGTAAATTTGCCAATATTTAATGATTGGTCGGAACTAAAAAATGGCATTATTGGGCCTGATTTCAGCTTTTTAAGCAATCCACAAATTTACACGATTGCTATTACCCTTGCCATTGTTGCCAGCTTAGAATCACTTTTGTCTCTCGAAGCAACAGAAGCATTAGATCCATTAAAACGCATTGCTTCTGCAGACAAAGAATTGATTGCTCAAGGTATTGGCAATTTAAGCAGTGGTTTGTTGGGTGGCCTTCCAATCACTTCCGTGATAGTTCGATCCTCAACCAACATTTATGCAGGTGGAAAAACAAGGATTTCAGGATTTTTTCACGGAATACTTTTATTGGGAGCTATTTTAGCCATTCCCTTTTACCTAAATCAAATACCGCTTTCTTGCCTAGCAAGTATTCTTTTATACACAGGTTACAAATTGGCCCATCCCAAAGAAATAAAAAAGGTATTTAAAGAAGGATGGAAACAATGGATTCCATTTGTGATAACAATTATTGTCGTGGTTGGTATCGACTTGCTTTGGGGAATATTTATAGGAACTATTGTCGGTTTAATATTTGTCATTTTCACCAACTACAGCTCTGTTTTCTCCATTTTTGAGAAAAACAATGAGATATTAATCAAGTTTCAAAAAGATGTTACTTTCCTTCACAAATTAGCTTTAAAAGAAGCTTTAAGAAAAATTGAAACAGGAAAAATGGTTTACATCGATGTTTCAAAGGCTCATTTCATTGACCATGACATCAATCTTTTAATCCAAGAATTTATTAGTACTGCTCCTGAAAGGGGGATTGAAGTAGATTATAAAAAGAAATAAACATGAAAGAATACAACAAATTATTATTGAGTAACAAAGCCTGGGCAAGTGAAAGATTAGAAGTAGATGAACACTATTTTGATACACTTTCAAAAGACCAAAATCCCTTGTTTCTTTGGATTGGTTGTGCCGACAGTCGGGTACCAGCAGAAGAGATTACTCATGCAGATCCAGGCGACATTTTTGTTCATAGAAATGTCGCCAATTTGGTAGTCCATACAGACATCAATTTGCTTTCCGTTTTGCAATATGCCGTCGAGGTTTTAAAGGTAAAACACATCATTGTTTGCGGACATTATAATTGCGGAGGAGTAAAAGCTGCCATGACCAATCAAGATTATGGATTAATCAATAAATGGTTAAGAAATATCAAGGAGGTTTATGAGAAAAATTATGACAAACTGCAAGCGATACCCAATGAACAAGATAGATTCAACAGTTTAGTTGAATTAAATGTAGAGGAGCAAGTTAGAAATTTAGCCAAAACAAGCATTGTACAAAAAGCCTGGGCAAACGAAAAATACCCACACTTACACGGGTGGGTATTTGACATTCACTGTGGTGAAATTAAAGAAGTATTAAATATTTCAGCAGGCGAATGGACGAGTCCAGTCTTCACCTATGAATTTTAATTGATTATAAATTGGTTTTGATTTTCAATTCATCCAATTGTGCTTGTGCCAAAGGTGAAGGAGAATCAATCATAACATCTCGGCCGGCATTGTTTTTAGGGAAAGCGATAAAATCACGGATAGATTCCGAACCGCCAAACAAAGAACAAAGTCGGTCGAAACCAAACGCTAAACCACCATGTGGAGGTGCGCCATATTCAAAGGCATCTAATAAAAAGCCAAACTGCGCTTTTGCCTCTTCTTCTGTAAATCCTAGGACTTGGAACATTTTCGACTGTAAATCTTTTTGGAAAATACGAATCGAACCTCCTCCTACTTCCACTCCATTGACCACCAAATCATAAGCATTGGCTCTAACATTTGCCAAATCTCCTGCTTCCATGGCAGCAATATCTTCTGGTTTTGGACTCGTAAAAGGATGGTGCATGGCAAACCAACGATTTTCTTCTTCGCTGTATTCCAATAATGGGAAATCCACTACCCAATGTACCTTATAATTATTTGGATCGCGTAATCCCATGCGGTTACCCATTTCCAAACGTAATTCATTCAATTGCTTGCGAACTTTATCTCCTTCACCAGGTAAAATCAACATTAAATCGCCTTTCTCTGCTCCAAAAGCCTCCGCCCACTTTTTCAAATCTTCCTCTGAATAAAATTTATCCACGGATGATTTTAAGGCTCCATCTGCTTGATAACGTAAATTAATCAAGCCTTTTGCTCCGATTTGTGGACGACGAACAAAATCGGTTAATTCATCGATTTGTTTACGCGTGTATTCTGCAGCCCCTTTCACACAAATACCAACAACTAAGCTCGCCGAATCAAATACCACAAAATCTTTACCGGAAGTCAAATCAACACCCTCACCTTTCAACTCAACAAATTTCATATCAAAACGAATATCTGGTTTGTCTGAACCATAATATTTCATTGCATGAGCATAAGTCATTCTGGATACTTCTCCGATATCCAAGCCCTTCACTTGTGTAAACAAATGACGGATCAAGCCTTCAAACATATTTAGAATATCCTCTTGTTGCACAAAAGACATTTCACAGTCGATTTGCGTAAATTCTGGCTGACGGTCCGCTCTTAAATCCTCATCTCTGAAACATTTCACAATTTGATAGTAACGATCAAATCCTGAAACCATCAATAATTGCTTAAATGTTTGTGGCGACTGCGGCAAAGCGTAAAACTCACCCGGATTCATCCGAGATGGCACTACAAAGTCGCGCGCACCTTCTGGAGTAGATTTAATCAATACAGGAGTTTCAACCTCAATGAAGTTTTGAGCATCCAAATAATTTCTTACTTCTCTACCTACCTTGTGTCTTAATTGTAAGCTTTCACGAATTGGATTACGTCTTAAATCCAAATAGCGATATTTCATGCGAATATCATCACCACCATCTGTTTCATCTTCAATCATAAAAGGAGGCAATTTGGCTGGATTAAGCACTTTTAACTCCTTCACTTTCAATTCAACATCCCCAGTAGGTAATTTATCATTTTTTGCCAAACGCTCAACCAAAATCCCTTTGGCTTCAATGACAAATTCTCTACCCAAAGTCCTAGCCAACGCCAAAGATTCTGGTGAAGATTTTCCTTCTTCTAACATCAATTGAGTAATTCCATAACGGTCACGAAGATCAATCCAAATCATCCCTCCTTTATCTCTTGACCGCTGAACCCAGCCACATAAAGTAACCTCTTGTCCAACATGTTCTAATCTTAATTCGCCGTTTGTATGTGTACGTAGCATATTAAATTGATGGTATTTTAAAATTTTGCACAAAATTACAGAAATAGTATGGTAGAAGCAAAAGAGATGTATGAGGTATGAGGTATGAGGTATGAGGTAAGAGGTAATAGGTAAAAGTACAGAGAGAAGAGAGAAGAGAGATGAGAGAAAAGAAAAGTCTAATAACTGATAACTAATCACTAATATCTAAATTTTTCTCTCTTCTCTTTTCTCTTTTCTCTAGAAGCCAGCCAATAAATAAAAAAAGTGTTCGATGGCTCGAACACTTTTAGAAATAAATTTTAGGGTTAGGATTTGATTATGGGTTAGGCTAATTTTAAGGGTTGGGTTAGGTTTTAAATTTGGGTTAGGTATGATTGTTGGGTTAGGTTTTATTTTTAATCAAACATTTATAAATCTTAGTGGTTTTGTTCCTAATTGTGATACAAATTTACAGCGTCTTGATTTTTGTCAACTTGTCTTTTTGCAACTTTTTGAAAAATAATTAATTTTTTTTCAACCTATTAAAATTCATGAAAAATGAACAAAAATGCTGAAATTGGAATAATTGGGGCAGGTATCGGAGGTTTAGCACTTGGAATACGTTTGGCGTGTCAAAATAAAAAAGTTGAAATTTTTGAAAAAAATGCATTTCCAGGAGGCAAATTGAGCTCCATAGAAAAGGATGGTTTTCGCTTCGATGCGGGTCCTTCATTATTTACTCTACCCTCATTAGTAGATGAACTTTTCGAATTAGCGGGCAAAAACCCAAGAGATTATTTCAATTACCAACGCCTTCCCGAAATTTGTAGATATTTTTGGAAAGACGGAACACGTTTATCGACGTTGGAATCTCCACAGTCAACTGCCCAATCCATTGCACAAGAATTGGAAGAAGATGAAAAGACAATATTGAACTTCCTTTTGGGACTAAAAGAAAAATACGACATCATTAGCGATTTATTTTTAGGTAGCTCCTTGCATGAAGTCAGCACTTGGACGAATAAAAAAGCCTTGAAAGGATATTTAAACATCCCTCGTTTAGGTTTATTTTCCAAAATGCACCAATATCATTCATCCATTTTTAAAAATCCCAAGACAGTACAATTATTTGATCGATATGCGACCTATAATGGTTCAAACCCGTATCAGACTCCAGCCACTTTATCCATCATTCCACATTTAGAATACAATATTGGAGCTTTTTTCCCGGAAGGTGGAATGATTGCTATCACCAATGCAGTTTATCAATTAGCCCTTGATTTGGGTGTTGTTTTCCATTTCAATACGAGTGTAGAACGGATAATCATTGAAGAATCTACTGCAGTGGGATTGAGTACTTCCAAAGGCGATTTTCACTTTGATGCAATAGCTAGCAATTCAGATATTCGACCAAGCTATCTTGAATTACTTCCTGATGTAAAAGCACCCCAAAAACTCTTAAACCAAGAAAAATCTAGCTCTGGAATTATTTTTTATTGGGGAATGAACAAAGAATTTGAAGAATTAGGGGTTCACAATATCTTTTTTTCGGACAATTACCATTCAGAATTTGAGGCGATTTTTAATGAAAAAAGTTTATTTGATGACCCAACCGTTTACATCCATATTTCCAGCAAATTAGAAAAAAAAGACGCACCAGAAAATTCAGAAAACTGGTTTGTTTTAATCAATGTGCCGGCTAATAGTGGTCAAAATTGGGAGGAATTGGTTCATTTGACAAGAGAAAGAGTGCTTGATAAAATTTCAAGAATATTGAAACTCCCAATTCGTGAATACCTCATTAGCGAAGACATTTTGGACCCCATTAAAATTGAACAGCGAACTTCTTCTTCCGGTGGCGCCTTGTATGGGAATGCATCCAACAATCAATTTGCTGCTTTTTTACGACATCCCAATTATAGATCAGCCATTAAAAACCTTTATTGGGTAGGAGGAAGCGTGCATCCTGGAGGAGGAATCCCTCTGTGTTTATCTTCGGCAAAAATTGCTGCTGATTTGTATCAAAAAAATGCTTATTTTCGCAAAAAATAAAGAAATAATTATGATTCAACGCCCACAATCCATCTTTTTACTCATTGTCATTATTGCAGAAATTTTAGTTTGTACGGGATTACCCATTTGGGCAAAAGAAGGTACACAAGGACAATCCATCCAACTTTTTATTACTCAATGGACGCAAAGTTTAAATGGTAAAGAAGTTTCGAGTCAAACGCATTATATTCTATTAGGGATTGTCATAGCTTCCATCGTCTTAAGTTTGGGCATTCTATTTTCTTTCAAAAATAGAATCAAACAAATGACTTTAGGATTAATCAATTCGGTGTTAATCGCAATTACGATGGGATATACTTTTTATATTATTTTCAAACAAACCATTCCTTTGTTTGACCCAACAGTCAACGGAAATTACGACCTAGGATTTTACGCCTTAGTGGCAGCCCTTTTAGCGAATATGATTGCAAACAGACTGATTCGTAAAGACGAAATGTTGGTGCAATCATCCAACCGTATGCGATAATCATTCTTCTCGCGCTCGGCTGTGCCGAGTGCGGACTATCCCAAAATCATTTTGATTTTACAAAGCACTTCTCGCGCTCGGCTATGCCGAGTGCGGTCTATTCCAAAATCATTTTGATTTTAATCAAGCAATTTATACTATCCCCTCCCTCAAAAGGTCGTGTAAATGAATAAATCCCACAGCCTTTTCATTTTCCACCACAACCAACTGCGTGATATTTTTTGATTGCATCAATGCCAAGGCTTCCGTCGCAAAGGATTCAGAATCAATCGTTTTAGGATTGGAGTTCATCATTTGTTGAATCTGAATACTTGACCAATCGGATTGAGATTCCAACATTCTTCGAACATCTCCATCAGTGATAATTCCAATTAATTTTTCTTCTTCATCAATAACCGCCGTAGCACCTAAACGTTTAGAAGAAATTTCATGTATTGCTTCTTGAATACTCGCTTGAGGCGAGATTTTCGGAAATTCATGCTGCGGATAAATATCGGCTACTTTTAAATACAATCTTTTTCCCAAAGCGCCTCCAGGATGATATTTAGCAAAATCTTGAGCCGTAAAACCTTTGCATTCCAACAAACAGACGGCTAACGCATCTCCCAAAGCTAAAGCAACCGTTGTAGAGGTAGTGGGTGCTAGATTAATTAAATCGGCTTCTGACTCGGCCAAGGCATGTAAAATAAAATCGGACTGCTGACCCAAATAGGAATTTCTATTAGACACCATGGCAATCAAGCAAACACCAAGTCGTTTAATCAGCGGGACTAAGACTTTAATTTCTGGAGTATCTCCTGATTTTGAAATACAAATCACGGAATCTCCCTCCTGTATCATGCCCAAATCGCCATGAATAGCATCTGCAGCATGCATAAACAAAGCAGGAGTTCCCGTTGAATTCATGGTAGCTACAATTTTTTGAGCGATAATAGCTGACTTGCCAATACCCGTAAAAACGATTCGGCCATTTTGAGCGAGAAGGTGTTCCACACAAGCTTCAAATTCAGAATCAATTAATCTACTAACTTGTAAAATTGCTTCTGCCTCTTGAGATAAAACTTTTTTTGCTGTGGATTGGATATTTTTGCTTAATTTCAATTTAAGATTGTTTTTCGACTTCAAAGATAACCAAGTCAGATTACATTTTATCAATTTTTGAAACAGCCCAATAAGTATTTATAGATATGTATAGTTCAATTTCCAGCGATGTTTTAAAGGAGCAACTCAAAAAAACTTTTGGATTTAGTCAATTCAGAGGAGAGCAAGAACTCATCATTCAAAATACCCTAAAGGGGAATAACAGTTTCGTTTTAATGCCCACTGGCGCGGGAAAATCACTTTGTTATCAATTGCCAGCCATTGTAATGGAGGGTACTGCCATTGTCATTTCACCTTTGATCGCACTGATGAAGAATCAAGTGGATCAATTAATTGCCTTTGGCGTTAATGCCCAATTTTTAAATTCTTCTTTGACAAAAGCGGAAATCAACAAAGTTAAAAGTGAGGTTTTAAAGGGAGAAGTTAAATTACTCTACATTGCACCTGAATCTTTAAACAAACAAGATAATTTAAATTTTCTTCAACAAGCAAAAATATCATTTGTTGCCATAGATGAAGCACATTGTATTTCAGAATGGGGCCATGATTTTAGACCAGAATACCGAAAAATTAGAGGAATCATTGAATCCATCAATGAAAAGTTACCCATCATAGCTTTAACAGCCACCGCAACACCCAAGGTTCAGCAGGATATTCAAAAGACGCTAAACTTAGAAGATGCTCATGTATTCAAATCGTCTTTCAATCGAAAAAATCTTTATTATGAAATTCGTTCAAAGAATGATATTGACAAACAACTGATTCGATTCATTAAATCACATTCAGGAAAAGCAGGCATCATTTATTGTCTGAGCAGAAAAAGAGTCGAAGAAATTGCAGAATTGTTGCATGTCAATGGAATCAAAGCACTCCCCTACCATGCTGGATTGGAACCTCAAGTTAGAATGTTTAACCAAGAGGCATTTTTAAATGAAGAGGTTGAAGTTATGGTTGCAACCATCGCTTTTGGAATGGGAATTGACAAACCAGATGTTCGATTTGTGATTCATTATGATGCTCCTAAATCATTAGAGGGTTATTACCAAGAAACCGGACGTGCGGGTAGAGATGGATTGGATGGAACATGTATCCTCTTTTATACCTATGACGATATTTTAAAATTAGATAAATTCAACAAAGACAAGGCTTTTACTGAAAAAGAAAATGCCAAATTGCTTTTAAATGAAATGGTTTACTACACAAATTTGGGTGTTTGTAGACGAAAGCAATTGTTGAATTATTTTGGAGAATACATGGCCGACAATTGCGGATTTTGCGACAATTGTTTACACCCTACGCCTACCTATAAAGCAGAGGAAGAGGTTTCTTGGGTTCTTGAGGCCGTAAAAGAAACAGGTGGAAAATTTGATGCAGAACACATTGCCGACATTTTAGAAGGCAAAATGAATCAATACATCGAAAGTTATGGGCATGATAAATTAGCTGTTTTTGGCAAAGGAAAAGAACCATTTTGGAATATCGTAAAAGAAGATGATGATGAGGATGACGAGGACGATTTATTAAACGATGAAGAAAATGAAGTTCCTAAAAAGAAAAAATTAAAAGCCAAGGCCAAAAAAGAAAACCCCGAAGATGAAATTAAATCCCCATGGATTTCATTCATCAAGCAAGTTTGTATTTACGGATTATTGGAGAAGGACGTAGAAAACTATGGAGTTCTTTTATTGAGCAGCAAAGGTGAAGAATATTTAAAAGATTCATATCCATTGACATTTTCGAAAGATCATGATTATGAACAAGAAGGAAAACCTGAAGAGTCGGATGATGAAACGGGAGGAATTTCTGCAAAAGCGTATGATGATGCCTTGTTTGAATTATTGAAAAACCTTCGAAAAAAAATAGCCAAAGAAAAAAATCTACCCCCATATGTTATCTTCCAAGATCCCTCTTTGGAAGAAATGGCAACGACCTATCCGAGCACACAGGAAGAAATGGCTCAAATCAATGGAGTCGGAATGGGTAAGGTTGTCAAATTTGGCAAGCCATTTTTAGACGTAATCAATCGATATGTTGAAGAAAATGAAATTGAAACGGCTAGAGAAGTAGTTGTAAAATCAACTGTTAACAAGTCGAAAATTAAAATTTTCATTATTCAACAAGTGGATAGAAAAATCGATTTGGACATTATTGCAGAGCAAAAAGAACTTGGCATGTCTGAATTGATACAGGAAATTGAGGCCATTTGTTATTCTGGGACAAAATTAAATCTTGACTATTTTATTAATCAAGTGATTGAGCCCGATAAACAAGAAGAAATATATGAATACTTCATGTCTGCCGACACAGACAATATTGCAGAAGCATTAGATAACTGTAATATAGAAGATGTAAGCGAGGAGGAACTTCGTTTGATGAGAATTAAATTTTTAAGTGAATTAGCAAATTAGAATATCCATTTATGAACGTTTTATTATTGGGATCAGGAGGTAGAGAACACGCTTTTGCTTGGAAAATATCCCAAAGTCAACTTTTAGATCATTTATTTATAGCACCCGGCAATCCTGGCACAGCCCAAATTGGCACCAATTTACCCTTTGGTGTAAATGATTTTGAGGCAATTGTCCAGCATATCCGTGAGAAAAATATTGAATTAGTCATAGTAGGGCCAGAAGAACCTTTAGTACGAGGAGTTAGAGATTTTATTGAATCTCAACATGATTTGAAGCATGTTGGGATTGTAGGTCCGGGAAAAGAAGGAGCGCAGATAGAGGGAAGCAAAGATTTTTCTAAAAAATTCATGCACAAATACGGAGTTCCTACAGCTGCCTCCCAAACTTTCACGATTGAGAATGCGGAAGAAGGTTTGGCATACCTAACACAACAATCTTTTCCTATTGTACTGAAAGCAGATGGCTTAGCAGCAGGTAAGGGAGTAATTATCGCACAAAATTTAAAAGAGGCACAGGATTCATTCAAAGAAATGATTTATGATTCCAAATTTGGTGCAGCAAGCGAAAAAGTGGTGATTGAACAATTTTTAAGGGGAATTGAATTGTCAGTTTTTGTTCTTAGTGATGGAGAAAACTATGTTGTTTTACCTGAAGCGAAAGACTATAAGCGCATCGGTGAAAATGATGAGGGATTAAATACTGGTGGCATGGGAGCTGTTTCTCCTGTTCCATTTGCCACTGAAAAATTCATGAGCTTGGTAAAAACAAAGGTCATCGAACCAACGATACAAGGATTACGCTCAGAGGGAATATCTTACAAAGGTTTTATATTCATTGGATTAATGAATCATGAAGGGGAGCCTTACGTGATTGAATACAATGCAAGAATGGGTGACCCTGAAACAGAAGTGGTATTGCCAAGAATCAAATCGGATTTCTTATCTTTGTTGGTTGACTCTGCTCATGGCCGTTTGGCGGGACAATCTTTAGAAATAAATGATCAATTTGCTGTAACAACGATGTTAGTGGCAGGTGGATATCCTGAAGATTACCGAAAAGGCGATGAAATGACTGGAATGGAAAATGTAAAAGACGCATTGATCTTTCATGCCGGCACTAAGGAGGAAAATGGTAAAATAATTACCCAAGGAGGTCGCGTAATGGCTTTAACTGGGACTTCAAATACACTAGAAAATGCAATCCAAAAATCACAAAAGGCTGCAATTTCAGTACAATTTGAAGGTAAAAACTTTAGAAGAGATATTGGATTAGACGTACTTAGATATCAATCTTAATACCTAATTCGGTTTTCATACATCAATTATGGCATGTAAATCGTGTTCAACGGGATCTTGTGGTTCCAAAGCATTAGCATCAGGTGAAGTAGCTGTTTCAGGCTGCCAAAGTAATGGCGGTTGTGGTTCAGGTGGTTGCAATAAAATGAACGTTTTTGATTGGTTATCCGATCTTGATGTCCCTCAATTTCAACGTTACAACATAGTAGAAGTAAAATTTAAAGGTGGTCGTAAAGAGTATCTAAGAAATACCCACCAGCTTGAATTACACACGGGAGACTCCGTAATGGTAGAATCGACAAGTGGTGTACATTTAGGAGTAGTTTCCTTACAAGGGGAATTAGTTCGATTACAATTATTGAAAAAAAGCATCAAGGACGATGAGAATTTAAAAAATATCGTTCGAATTGCGACAGACAAAGATATCGAGAAACATGAGCAGGTGCTCGCTAGAGATTTACCTACTTTATATCGTTCTCGCCAAATAATTGGCGAATTAAAGCTGAACATGAAGCTATCCGATGTAGAATTTCAATCGGACGGAACAAAAGCAATTTTCTATTATTCTTCTGATGATCGAGTAGATTTTAGAGAATTGATTAAACTTCTCGCGAATGAATTCAAAATTCGGGTGGAAATGAAACAAATTTCACTTCGACAAGAGGCTGGCAGACTGGGAGGAATCGGTATTTGCGGAAGAGAATTATGTTGTTCAACTTGGTTAAGTGATTTCAAAAATGTTACAACTTCTGCAGCGAGATATCAAAATTTATCTTTGAATCCAGTAAAATTGAGTGGCCAATGCGGTCGTTTAAAATGCTGTTTGAACTATGAATTAGAGACCTACATGGATGCCTTGAAAGGAATACCAACCATTGAAGGCCGTTTAAAAACCAAAAAAGGAGACGCTATCCTTCAGAAAACAGACATATTCAAACGAATGATGTGGTTTGGAATTGTAGGAGAAGAAAGCATTTGGATTCCTGTATCTTGTGACCGTGTCGCAGAAATCATCGAATTAAATAAAAAAGGAATCATTCCAGAATCATTCGAGAATTTAAGTCCAGATGCACCTGTCGTTGAAAAATTAAAGGCTTCAGAATTAAATTCGGATTTAGACCGAATGGACAAAAAATACGGTAAATCTAAACCTGGAGGGAATTTCAAGAAAGGAAATTTTGAGAATAGAAATAGGGAAAATCCGAATAAAGGACCAAAACCGAATCAACCCAATAATCCGAACAAAAATCAACAAGCCAATAAGAATAAACCCGTCAATCCGAATCAAATAAAGGACAATTCTCCTAAAATTACCCCCGAAAATCCCAATGCTGTAACACCAGTTGAAGGAGCAGCTCCGAAACCTTTTAAAAAGAAATTTAAGAAAAAATTCAAGCCTAGGCCAGGTAACGAAAATGCTGGAGGAAGTGATAAACCTAGTGTATAATTGACTGATTTTCAATGAAAAAATGGGCTCACCTTTTTTGTTTATTCATTCTAATATCAAGCCTTAGTTCTTGCGAAGAAGGCTTTGTGATCAATGAAAGTCATTCCTTTTCCGACACAGGTTGGCCAATGAAACAAAAGGTCATTTTCCCCTTTGAGATAAAAGATTCTTTAACATCATATGATTTATCTGTTTCAATTAGGCAATCGAATGATTATCCTTTTCATAATTTTTATTTTTTAACGAAAATAATGAATCAAAAAGGGCAAACAATCAAGCAAGGACTAGCAGAAGCATTTTTCTATGACCCGAAATCAGGCAAGTCCATTGGACAAAGTTCTGGATCGATCATCGGGCATAAATATTTAATTTTAAAGCACATCAAGTTTCCAAGAAACGAAAAATACATTGTTCAACTTGAGCAATATATGCGAAAAGACACAATTCCAGGGATTGTATCCATTGGCGCATCTATAGCCCCCATCGATGAAAATAATGGCAAAAATAGATGACATTGATAAACAAATTTTAGCCTTTCTTCATGAGGATGCGTTCATGTCCAATAAAGAAATGGCTATCCGTTTGAATATGAGTGCAACGCCTGTGCATGAGCGGATAAAGCGAATGGAAAAAGAAGGCGTCATCACTGGCTACAAAGCAATATTAAATTCCAATAAATTAGGTAAATCCCTCACGGTATTTTGTGACATTTCCTTGAAAGAACACGCAGCAGATTATTTAAAACAATTTGAAGAAGATGTTATGTCTTTGAGTGAAGTGCAAGAATGTTATTGCGTTTCAGGTCATAGCGATTTCCTTTTAAAAATTGTGGTAGAGGATATGGATGAGTACAGAAATTTTATTTTACACAAATTAGCCAGCATTAAAAATATAGGAAATGCGCAAAGTCATTTTGTAATGAATCAAATTCAAAATGAACAGTTTTTGCCTTGGAAAAATAAATAAATGCAACAAACCCATAAATTAGGGCAAAAGCATCAAAAATAAATTATAACTTGAAAAATTGATCAACCGTTTGACATTGAAAATATGAACAAGATTACCAAAACAATCATTAGCCTATTAGTTATCATTTTCATTTTGGGTCTAGCTTTTTATCCCAAAATCAAAAAATCGCTATCAAAAGAAGAGAAGGATGGAACTAAAAAGGAGAAAGAAAAAGGACCTGGAGGAAAAGGAGGAAAAACTGCAGTTATTGTAAGTGTTGTCAAATCAACCAGATTAGATGATATGATCACTTCTACTGGAAGTATTTTACCCAATGAAGAGGTAGAAATTCACTCAGAAATTGCTGGAAGAATTATCCAATTGAACATTCAAGAAGGAGATAATGTACAAAAAGGCACTGTACTTTTTAAAATCAATGATGATGATTTACAAGCACGTTTGAAAAAATTAGGCTTCAATAAAAAATTAGCGGAGGACAATGAAGCGCGCCAGAAGGTCTTACTTCAAAAAGAGGCAATCTCTCAAAGAGAATATGATATTGCGGTCAATTCCGTTAACACAATTTCTGCCGATATTGAAGATTTGAAAGCGCAAATTTTGAAAACAACTGTAAGAGCGCCCTTTTCAGGTACAGTTGGATTTAGATATGTGAGTATAGGTAGTTATATCTCACCTTCCACTAAAATTGCAACGTTGACAAACACAAATCCAGCGAAAATTGAATTCTCTATCCCTGCGAAATACGCAAGTGCCATCAAAAAAGGGAATACCATTGAATTTGAAACTGAAAATGAGGCGAAAACCTTTATTGGTAAAGTGTACGCCATTGATCCTAAAATAGACGCACAAACAAGAACTTTGCAGATTAGAGCGTTGAGCCCTAATCCAGGCAATAAATTAGTTGCAGGCGCTTTTGCCAAAGTAAACCTAATACTTAAATCGAAAGGTTCTGCCATTTTAATTCCAACAGAAGCTGTCATCCCTGAATCAAAAGGTAGTAAAGTTTTTGTAGTCAAAAATGGTAAATCTGTACCTGTTAAAGTGGAATTAGGTACAAGAGGCGAAAGAACAGTTGAAATTTTATCTGGTTTAAATTTAGGAGATACTTTGATTACCAATGGGATTATCCAGGTAAAACCAGATGGAGAAGTAGAAATAAAAGAGGTGGTTCAATAATCGGTTAAATGGCACATTATTATTTTAAGAAATCACTTTGGGAATACAAATTCAAAAAGTTGAGCCATCTAATCTTGGCCTTAAAATACTATGCCCAAATTTACTTTTCCATTGTTAGATGCAAATTGATTTATCCAAAATCAAAAGTGATTGGCGTGTTACTAGCTGAACATTTTGGTGATATCGTTGCCGCTGAGCCCATTATTCCCGAGCTTTTACGTAAATATCCAGAAGCTAAAATCTTCTGGATAATCAAACCCAGTTTCAAAGCTGTTTTGGAAAACCACCCATTGATTCATCAAATAATAGAAGAAAAAAACCTTTTAACGAGTATTTTTTTGAGTCGCTACAACCCCTTCAATTTGTTTTATAATTTACATTTGAATCAACTGAGAGAAGATGAATATTATCATCTGCCTTTGAAAAATGAGAGAGCTGATGAATTGAATTTGACCATCCATAATTATTTACACCAAAATAATCTTTTGGAAGTCTTCTCACAACTGGCTGATTTGGGTAAAATGAAAGGTTCTCCTCAAATTTATTTGTCAAAAACAAAGGTTTCTATTCCATTTAAAAATCAAAAATATTGGGTGATTAATCATAAATCTAATAACATTTTAAAAGAATGGCCAAAGAAAAATTGGGTGAAAATTATCGACAGAGCGATCCGAGAATGGGATGTAAATATCATTGAATTAGGTATTAATGACGCATTGGAATACAATCATCCTCATTTTGTCTCAATGGTGGGAAAAACATCCCTAGAAGAAAGTATGAAAATAATAAAAAATGCTTCTTTTTTTTTAGGCGTCGATACAGGGCCTACCCATTGTGCGAATGCTTTTAAAATACCGGGATTAGTCGTTTGCGGTGAATTTAAAAATTTCAATAATTACCAAGTGTATTCAGGTGCCTACCAACTAGATGGTATCGCCAATATATATTTTAATACCAAAGGACCCGCCTCTGAATTAAGTGTTGAAGAGGTTTGGGAACAACTAAGTACAATTTATTTAAAACAACAAGATTTGGAATTAAGTACAAATCACAACCTATAAAGCTATGTCTTCTTTATCAGAAACCAGTATTAAAAGACCCGTTCTTTCCATCGTAATGTCAATCACCATTATTCTATTTGGAATAATTGGCTACACTTATTTAGGCGTTAGAGAGTATCCTTCGGTAGATCCTCCGATTGTTACCGTACAAACCAGTTATACGGGCGCCAATGCAGATATCATCGAATCTCAAATTACGGAGCCATTAGAAGAATCCATCAATGGTATCGCAGGGGTAAGAACCTTAGCCAGCTCAAGTAGAGATGGTCGCTCTAATATTACTGTTGAATTTGACTTGGCTGTTAACATCGAAGACGCGGCCAATGACGTTCGCGACCGTGTTTCTCGGGCCATGGCATTGCTACCAAAAGATGTTGATCCACCAGTAGTTGCTAAAGCAGATGCAGATGCGAATCCCATTTATAATATCAATGTTTTTTCTAAATCAAGAAGCCTATTGAGTTTGAATGAATTAGCGACAAGAAACATCAAAGAAAAATTCCAAACCATTGCGGGTGTTAGTTCTGTGCAACTTTGGGGAGAGAAAAAATATGCGATGCGTTTGCATATTAATCCGGAAAAATTAGCCTCTTTCCGTTTAACCGCACCAGATATTGCCAATGCATTAACCAAACAAAATATTGAACTTCCATCAGGAAGCATTGAAGGAGCCAATACAGAATTAACCGTTCGAACTCAAGGCCGTTTAACTTCGGTAGAGGATTTCAATAATTTAATCATCAAAGAAGAAGGTGATCGTTCCGTAAAGTTTTCGGATGTAGGTAATGCAGAACTTTCTCCTGAAAATGAAAAAACATTTTTCAAAAGAGATTTAACACCAATGATTTCCATCGCGGTAATTCCTCAGCCAGGTTCAAATCAAATTCAGATTGTAGATGCTTTGCACAAAAAAATTGAGCAAATTCGGAAAACACTTCCAGAGGACGTAGAAATGAAAGAAGGATTTGACAATACCCGTTATGTACGTAAATCCATCGAGGAAGTAGAAGAAACAATCATGATTGCGGTATTGTTGGTGACCATCATTATTTTCTTATTCTTGAGAGATTGGAGATCTACCATTATTCCATTGACGGCCATTCCTGTCAGCTTAATTGGAGTATTCTTTTTCATGTACTTAGTAGGCTTTTCGATCAACGTGTTAACCCTCTTAGGTGTTGTTTTGTCCATTGGACTCGTAGTAGACGATGCCATTGTGGTACTCGAAAATATTTATTCCAAAATTGAAGAAGGAAAAAGTCCTTGGGATGCCGCATTAGAAGGATCTAAGGAAATCTATTTTGCCGTAATTTCAACAACAATCACATTGGCAGCGGTATTCCTTCCAGTAATCTTTTTACAAGGAATTACCGGTCGATTATTTAGAGAATTTGGTATTGTTGTTGCAGGATCTGTTGTGATATCAGCATTTGTATCATTGACATTAACCCCTATGTTAAGTTCAAAATTATTAAAAGGCAATCATTCAAAACCTTGGTTTTATCGAGTTACGGAGCCTTTTTTTGTTGGACTTACCAACGCGTATGAAAACTCTTTAGCTTCATTTATGCGAGTAAGGTGGATGGCTTGGGTATTGATGGTCAGTTTAATTGGTATTATTTATGCCCTTTTCAAATTCGAAGCGATTCCATCTGAATTGGCTCCTATGGAAGACAGAGGTTCTATTCGTATCAATGCCACTGCACCAGAAGGTTCAACATTCGATTATATGCTTGCCTATACTGATGCGATGGCTAAGTTTTTATTGGAAGAAATTCCAGCGAAAGATCGATTTGCTGTTTATTCGATTACCTCCCCTCCTTTTGGAAATGGTGGTTATAATACAGGAAGTATGAGAATATTACTTTCTGATCCTGGGCAAAGAAGATCTCAACAACAAATCGCAGAAGAATTACAACCTAAAATTAAAAAGTTCACTGGCGCAAAGGCGATTTTAATTCAAGAACCAACGCTTTCAACTGGCCAAAGAGGTGGGGGTGGTTTACCCGTTCAATTTGTTGTACAAGCTTCCAATTTTGAAAGCTTGAAAAAAATGATGCCTCAATTTTTGGCCAAAGTGCGTGAAAGTTCAAAATTTGAAAATTCAGATGTGAATTTAAAGTTCACAAAACCTGAATTAAGAATTGAAATCAATAGAGCCAAAGCGCAAAATTTAGGAATTTCTATTCAAGATGTAGCTCAAACGCTTCAATTAGGATTATCGGGTAGAAGATTTGGCTATTTCATCATGGATGGAAAACAATACCAAGTAATTGGCCAAATTGATCGACCAATGAGGAATGACGTAACCGATTTGAAATCGCTATATGTAAAAAACAATCGCGGCGATTTAATACAATTGGATAACCTGGTAAAAGTAACTGAACAAAGTACTCCACCACAATTGTTCCGATACAATAGATATGTAGCAGCAACAGTACAAGCTCAAATGGCCAAAGGAGTTACATTAGGGGAAGCTTTAAATGAGATGGATAAACTGGCAAAAGAAACCTTTGATGTTACTTTCTCTACGGCTTATGATGGACAAAGTAAAGAGTTTAAAGAGTCTAGTTCTTCTCTATTATTCGCATTTGGTTTGGCTATTTTATTGATTTACCTAATTCTTTCTGCACAATTTGAGAGCTTTGTAGATCCATTTATCATTCTATTTACAGTTCCTTTAGCTGTAGCTGGAGCCTTATTGAGTCTTTGGGATTTTAGTCAAACATTAAATATTTTCTCACAAATTGGGATCATCGTCCTAATCGGTTTGGTTACCAAAAACGGAATTTTGATTGTGGAATTTGCCAATCAGAAAAAAGAAAGTGGGCTTGATAAACTAGCAGCAGTGAAAGAAGCTGCCTCCGCTCGTTTCCGTCCGATTGTCATGACTTCCTTATGTACCATTTTAGGTATTTTACCGATTGCTTTGGCTTTAGGTTCAGGATCACAAAGTAGAGTATCTATGGGTATCGCTGTCGTTGGCGGAATGCTATTTTCTACCTCCCTAACACTTTATATCATTCCTGCGATTTACAGTTATCTTTCAAGCAATTATAAAAAACAAACAAAGGAAACCCCTTCAGAAGCTGAATTGATACATGAATAGAAAAAAAGATTGGATGCAACGAGCCTTTGATCTAGCCCAATTAGGGGCAGGTAAAGTTGCACCCAATCCTTTAGTTGGTTGTGTCATTGTCAAAGAAAATCAGATCATAGGTGAAGGTTGGCATCAACAATATGGTGGTCCACATGCTGAAGTAGAAGCCATTCAATCCATTCCAAAAGAATTAAATGCCAAAGGTTCAAGCGTCTTTGTTACGCTAGAACCTTGCTCCCATTTTGGAAAAACTCCTCCTTGTGCCGATTTATTGATTAAAAATGAAGTCAAAAAGGTTTATATCGCCAATTTAGATCCCAATGAATTAGTGGCAGGAAAAGGAATTAAAAAATTAGAAGATGCAGGGATCGAAGTTGAAGTTGGGTTATTGAGTACCCTAGGTGAGGAAATAAATAGAAAGTTTTTTACTTTTCATAGAAAAAAAAGACCTTACATTTCGGTCAAATATGCTTGTTCCTCAGACAGTTTTATCTCAAAAGAAAATGGTGAATCCGTTCAGTTCTCTAACAGTCTAAGTAGAAATTTTGTCCATAAATTACGAGCAGAAAATCAAGCCATATTGGTAGGAACAAATACGGCAAATCTCGACAATCCAAGTTTAACCACTCGATATTGGGAAGGAAAATCACCTATCCGCTTGGTAACTGACCCCAATAATCATTTAAGGGAAGATATTATCTTGATCAAGGATGATTTACCAACTTATATATTCACCAAACACATTGAAAAAAAATCGAACCAGAAACATTGGATTGCTTTAGGAGATTATACGGGAAGCGAATTTGTAAAAAAAATAATGGAAAAATGTTTTGATCTAGGTATTCAATCCATTTTAGTAGAAGGAGGTAGCACAACAATCACCTATTTTAAAGACGCAAATTTAATAGATGAATTGTACAGAATTGAATCAAGTATAATCTTAAATTCGGGTATACCAGCACCAAATTTCCCTGTCAATTATTCGAATACTCAACAAATGGGAACCGACAATTGGATTAAATATGCCTCGTTTGAAGTTTAGAAAAATATTTGAAACAATAAATAAACATTTAGGGATAGAATTATTAGGCCAATCAGGGATGATAATATCGTTAGCCAAATGGGATTCACAAATTTTCCCATTTTCAATTCATCGCTTGTAAACCAAACCAAAGGAATTACGGCAAAACTAAGTTGCATCGAAAGCACTACTTGAGAAAAAATCAACAAATCGTTTATTTTATTTTCACCCCACCACCATGTCACAATAAATGCAGGCAAAATAGCTATCAACCTAGTAATTAACCTCCGAATCCATGGCGCTAATTTGATATCTAAAAAACCCTCCATGACAATTTGCCCAGCCAAAGTCCCTGTAAGCGTAGCATTTTGTCCGGAGGCTAATAATGCCACTGCAAAGAGTGTACTTGCCCATTTACTACCTAATACAGGATCTAATAAATGGTAGGCATCGTGGATATCCCCTACTTGACTATTTCCAGTAGCATGAAAAGCTGCAGCTGCCAAAATCAAAATACTAGCATTGATAAAAAAAGCAAAACCCAAGGAAATTGTTGAGTCAATAGTTGCATATTTAATGGCATTTTCTTTACCAATATTGGAATCAGGAATACATCTTGTTTGTACAATGCTGGAATGTAAATACAAATTATGCGGCATGACTGTCGCACCCAAAATACCGATAGCAATGTATAATTGACCAGAATTTTCATACACGGAAGTTGATGGAATTAATCCATTCAATATTTCAGCATACTGAGGCTGCGCAATAAATATTTCATACACAAAACAACAAGTAATCACCGCCAACAAAGACATAACGATGGATTCCAATACCCTGAATCCTTTATTTTGGAAATAGAGAATTAAAAATACGTCCAAAATAGTGATAACAATACCATATAAAATGGGAATATCAAACAACAATTTTAATGCTAAAGCCGAACCAATCACTTCAGCCAAATCACATGCCGCGATAGCCAATTCACAGAGTAACCAAAGAAAAACAGCAACAGGTTTTGAAAATGCATCACCACAAGCTTGGGCGAGGTCCTTTCCAGTAGCAATACCCAATTTGAGTGATAAATGTTGCAGTAAAATCGCAAATACACTAGAAATTAATATGACGGATAATAGCGTATAGCCATATTGTGCACCACCAGCTAAATCTGTTGCCCAATTGCCTGGATCCATATAACCCACAGCCACCATAAAACCCGGCCCCATAAAAGCGCGCAAATTTCTCCAAAATCCACTCCCTTGAGGAACAGGGATCGTTCCAAAAACTTCGGATAAGGACTTCTTTGAATTATCTTGACGCCAAGCTTTTGACATAATAAAGAAACAGATTTGAATTCAAATGTAATTACTATTTACGACTATTCAAAAATAATTTTTAGTCTAACCTAAATTTATTTGATAAAATTCCCAAAAACAATTTTTAATTCAAAAAATAGCCCTACTTTTGAATCCGATTTAAGAAAAATATGTCAACATCACTTGCTGAAGAAAATTACTTAAAAATAATTTATCGCCTTTCTGAGGGTACAGAGGAAGATATTTCAACCAATGCGGTGGCTGAGTTAGCGCAAACAAAAGCAGCATCCGTCACTGATATGCTTAGAAAATTGGCAGAGAAAGGTTGGGTAAATTATCAAAAGTACCAGGGTGTTCGCTTGACAAACGAAGGAGAAAAAATAGCCTTATCCATTGTAAGAAAACATCGCCTCTGGGAAGTATTTTTGGTAGAAAAAATGGGTTTCAATTGGGATGCTGTTCATGAAATAGCAGAACAATTAGAACACATCGAATCGGATGAATTGATTGACAAACTAGATGAATTTTTAGATTTTCCGAAAACGGATCCCCATGGAGACCCCATTCCCAACAAAGAAGGAATTATTCCAGAATTAGGGTATTTACATTTATCAGAAATTAAATCCAATAAAAACTGTGTCCTGATGGGTGTGGCGAAAGATTCGGCAGTATTTTTGCAATTATTGACCAAACTACACTTAGGTCTTGGAAGCAAGATAAATATTTTAGAGGTCAATGCGTTTGACAGATCTTTATCATTAAGTATAGAAAACCAAGAACCGATATTTATTAGTAATGAAGTGGCGAAGAATATATTGGTCAAACTGGTCTAATCTACCAATTGGATAAATTTTTCGAAGTACTCATGGCTGGAATATTCAAAACTCGATTCCCCAAACTCGAAATTTGATGATTATTCAGCATTTGAATCAAATAATTTCCTGGTACGATTTCTGTTTCCTTTAAATTCAAGGTACACGTTGCCAAATCCGTATAAAAACGGGTATAATTCAATACATTTCGAATACTATGCTTACGTCCTTGAATGAATGGAAGAATATAACAATGAGATTCATTAACAAGGATAAAATAGGGACCCTCATCTAGAAAATTTTGACTAGATAATTTATCTAGGTTCAAAATAAATGGTACATTTCCAGATACATTTTCAATCCTGCTTTGAATGGAAATAGACTTCCTATAATTGGAATAATGATCCAGATAAAGTGAAGGTTGATGATAGATTTCGTGTTTACTTTTGGCTGATCCAGGTTTAGACAAATTTCCCCAATTAAAACTGATCGAATTTAAAAAGCGCCTTTGATCGATTACATTTTTCAAAAAATAATGTTCCCAACTTATATAACAAAATAAAGAAAATAACACCAGCCCAAATCGAAAAATAAAATGTTTATTGAAAGTATGTTTCCTTGTTAATTCAATCAATAAGAGGGAAATAATTAGGGCTGAATAAGGTTTATATCGACTCAATATAAGACTATCAGGTCCTGAAACGCTCGATCTACTAAAACTCACTAACAGACAAGTAGTCAATGCAAAAATCAAACCTAATAAGATAAAAAACTCGATCGGAGCTAACGATTTTCTTTGAAAGAGTGCATTGAATAGCTTGTTAACAATTAAATAACTTGTACAAACCAAAAGGAATATGCCGAGTCCAAACATCAATTGAGGAGACATGGGAATGCCTTCCAACATGGAACCACACATAACAATTATTCCTTTAATGAAGTCTGTGATTGATAAATGATTGGCAGAAGGAACATCTAAAGGAGCTGCATATTGATAAAAATACAGAAAAATAACAATGGCAGAAAATAGAAGTGAATAAACTAAAAATCGATATTGACGATGCAAAAAATAAGAAAACAAAACCAATGGAATCGTCAATAAGCCATTTCCACTTGTGAAGATAGAAAGCAATAACAAGCAAAGAATCAGCCCAATCTTTTGAGGGGAAAATGCTAATAAATAAATGAGAATTAAGATGATTGCAACAATCCAAAAATTCTGAACAGCGGCCATGCCCCAAAATGTATTTTCATAGAATGCCAATGAAAACCAAAAAATAGAAAGGCAAAAGCCAATCCATACATCCTTTTTTGTTTGATAAATAACATCAATAAATGTCCAAAAAATGGCCACCAAAGCAAGGCTCCCGAGAAACATCAAATGAACAAAGTTCAATTCTCCAAAAATCCAATAATCGAGAAGGGCAAAAACTCGGGTTAAAACAATTCGATGTTCATTATGTTGCTTACTTAAAATTTCCCATTTCTCCGAAAATCCATGGCTGGATTGAAAATCAGAAATTGTTTTAATTAAAGCAAAATCATCCCATTTAGGAATATTGAGGGCGAATTGAAAAAACGCTAGAAAATAAATTGCAAAGACAAACAATATCAAGACAATGGGTAGCCTAGATTTCATATTACGACTATTAACTCAACAAATCAAACACTTCATCTTCACTCAAGGCACGCAAAATACTCTCATCGGATGTAACTAAATCGTTGGCTAAATCCAATTTTCGCTGTTGTAGAGCTAAAATCTTTTCTTCCACCGTCTCCTTTGTAATAAACTTATACGTGAAAACCGTTTTTAATTGACCAATCCGGTGAGCCCGGTCAATGGCTTGCGCTTCCGCGGCTGGGTTCCACCAAGGATCCAATAAAAAGACATAATCGGCAGCAGTTAAATTTAACCCGACACCCCCTGCTTTTAAGGAAATTAAAAATACAGATTGACCATCGGCTTTCTGAAAACTTTCCACTTGCCCTTTTCGGTCAGAAGTACTCCCATCCAAATAAGCATATTCTATTCCTCTTTTATCTAATTCCGATTTAATAAGCTGTAAATGTTGGACAAATTGACTAAAAATCAACACCTTATGATGCTGTTCTAATACCGTTTCTAATTTCTCTAAAACAGCTTCCATTTTCCCAGACTCCCCTGTAAAACCATCTTCACACAATGCAGGGTGATTCGCTAATTGCCTTAATTTGGTTAAACCTTGCAAAACTGAAAACCGTGATTTCTGAATACCCTCGTCTTTGATTTGCTTTAACAAAACATCTCGATAGAAAGACTTCGTTTTGTCATACAATTTCTCCTGTTCTTCCGTCATCGCACAATAGGCAATCGATTCCATTTTTTCAGGTAAATCTGCCGCCACTTGGCGTTTTTCACGACGCAATAAATAGGGTTTAATCAAATGATATAAACGCTTCTTTTTCTCAATATCAGCCTTCTTCTCAATAGGAACTTGGAATTGATCTTTAAAATACCTTTGCGTTCCCAAAAGGCCCGCATTGACAAAATTCATTTGCGACCATAAATCCATGGTAGAATTCTCCAAAGGAGTTCCCGTCATCACTAAGCGAAATTTGGCATTCAATTTCTGAACTGCCTTTGTAATATTCGCCAAAGGATTTTTAATGGCTTGCGATTCATCCAAAATCACGTAAGAAAACGACTGTTTCTCAAACCAATCTATATCGGATCTAACCAATCCAAACGAACAAATAATTAAATCTACTTTGGATATTTGAGCTTGTAATTTTTCTCTTTGTGGTCCACTATAAACCAATACACGCAATTGAGGTGTAAATTTCTTTGCCTCCATTTCCCAGTTATACAATAAGGAAGTTGGCATTACGAGTAAGGAAGGCAATGTCTCACCTTGCTCCTTTAAGGACTGCAGAAGGCAAAGCGTCTGGACGGTCTTACCGAGACCCATATCGTCCGCTAAACAAGCTCCTAAGCCAGCAGCTTGCCTTGTACGCATCCAGCGGTATCCTTCCAATTGATAGGGTCTTAACGTTCCCTTGAAATTCTTTGGAACGGGAAACTCTTTCGGAACCAATGATAAATCATTATGAGTTTTCGTCTTCAAAGAAGTTTTAACCAACTCTTGATTCTCCCATTCTTGCACCAATTGATAATGTTGGCGTTTTAAGTAAACTCCATCATCGCCTGGTCTTGTCTCTGAAAAATAAAATAAATCTTGATAATCATGAAACCATGCATCCGGAATCATCGCGATAGATCCATCAGGCAAATGAAATTCATGCTTTTTTTGCAAAATTAATTGGCGGATTTTCACGAAAGGAATCTGAAATTCCCCAAAAGAAATGATGGCTTGTACATCAAACCAATCCAATTTTTCACCAATTCGAATTTTTATTTCTGGCTTACCCAAGAAGTACCTTGGAGCCTGCCCATCTCCTTTGAATTGAACCTGAAATCCCGCTTGGTCCAAATTTTGTTTATTCAATGTCAACCATTGTACGGCTTCTCCTCTGGATAAACTCGCTTTACCATCAGATTCTATCGTCAAACCTAAATTCTTCAACACCTGATAAGCCCGTTTCTCCTTGGTTAAAGAGCGCATGATTTTTTGAAAAGCATAGCTATCGCCTTTCTTTTCAAACAGCACATTGGCCTCTGCGGATAATCCATCCCAAGGAAATCGGTTGTTGCCATATTGGAATGCCAAAGAAAAAACCCATCGATCTGCTGCCTCTAAAGCGGCTGATTTTTTAGAAATGGCCCCCTTTTCTTCCAAATCAATCTTGGGAGCATTGGGTCCATAAGTCAATAAATATTGGCAATTTTTCTCGGTATTAAATATCTCAAAACCTTTTACATGTAGTGGATATCGAGCGACCATTGCCTTGACGAATTTCCTAAAATAATCCTCCTCCATGTTTTTGGGGATAACTACAAACTTTTTATTCAAAAAAGGACGTAATTTCTTGCCTTCCAATGCAGGTTTAAAATGATACAATTTCTGATTCAACAACATATAAGCAGGTTCATCAGAAAGTACCAAGGCATCTTTGTACTGAAATTCTAATTTATTTCCTTTATACTTCAAAGTTGGAAAATAATGCGTATTCTCCTCATTTCGCATAAAATGGAAAAGAACTTCCACTGGCTCAGCTTGTATCTCAACAGCCTGACGCATGGGATTTCCATCATTTCCCATGATAAACAAGGTTTTATCTGGGCAAATCAATTCAAATACTTGAGATCTTTTTTTCTCAATAACAGACAAAACCGCATCTGCGATTTCCTTTTCGCCTTTCTCTGAATCAAAAGTTTTCAAGAAAAATTCTTCGATTGTTTTACGCTTGGAAGTATTGAATTTTTCAAAAATAACAACGGGCTTCATCCCTTCAATCAATTTTACGGCCGCTGCATCCCTTTCGTCTAAACCTGCTTCAAACTCATGGAAATTTCTGGAAGTCAACGTCTGGTATTCCCAAGTCAATTGATTTTTATCATTCAATTGTACCACAAATACCTCGAACAAATATCCAAGACACTCGTGAGATAACAAAGAATAGACAACCCTAAATGGTTTGTTTGGTGATATTTTCATTAAGCAAATTGGGATTCTAACCGAATCCAATGAGTAAAACCTTCAAAAATAAAGATTTTTTAAGGATTTTATGTATAATAAGAAGAAAATTTATGAAGGATTATTGGTTCTTTTCAAACTTTAGGCAAGCCCAATTGTTTTTATCACTTTGACCCACATAAATAAGTCCGTGCTGCGCCGCCGATTTTTTTAAACTTGGGATATCTTGTACATAAAATCCACTCAAAAACAATGAGCCGCCTTTTTTGATTCTGCTGGCATATTCAGCCATTTCATCCAATAATATATTTCGATTGATATTTGCTAAAAGAACATCATATTGTTCCCTCGCATGTTCCCTGATGGTTCCCTGCGTGAATTCAATTTCTTCACAATCATTCAACGTAGCGTTTTCGATGGAATTTTCAACAGACCATTCATCAATATCAAAGCCTTTTACCAGATTGGCCCCTAACTTTTTAGCAATAAAGGCCAAAATTCCAGTACCCGTCCCAGCATCTAAGACAGATTTTTCTTTTAAATCAATCCCAAACAAAGCTTCAGACATCAAACTGGTGGTTTCATGGTGACCCGTTCCAAATGACATTTTGGGATTTATTACTATTTCCATTTGAAAATTGGGCTCCGATTCATGGAAACTTGCACGAATAAAAACCTTATCGGAAATTCGAATCGGTTCATAATTCTTTTCCCAAACTTCATTCCAATTTTGCTTTTCAATTCTATTTTGCTCAAAAGTAATGGGGCCCAAAAATTGATATCGCTGCACAATTTCTTCCAAAGCATCTTGATCAAACAAACTTTCTGGACAATAAGCACATAAGCCTTGATCTGAATCTTCAAAAATATCGAATCCTATTTCTCCTAATTCGGCTACTAAAATCTCTGTTACCTCAGCAGATGCCGAAATAATTACTTGAATGGTTGACATATTTTGTTGATTTACTAATTACTTGGAGGGGTGTCCTTTTTTCCAAAAACAGAAAAATTCAAATACCTTTTTGGCTGCAAACGAAAATCCAATAACAATTTATCTAAGTCCGTTAAAGTTCTGTTTAATTCCAGGTATAAACTATCATTTTTGATCAGCTTACCCGCTGAACCTTGCCCCTTCTCGATATCTGTTAATATTTTCTGCAAACTCACAATGGCTAAATTAGCTTCATTTAAGGTCTTACCAATTTTCAAGGCATTCAGAGAATCTGCAACTGTATTAAACTTAGATAATAATGGTTTGAATTGCTTTTCGGTTTCAATTAGACTAGCCGATAAGACACGCATATTGTTAGATATTTGAGCAATATTCGTTCTATTTTCATTCAGCATCCCATTCACAGAACCATTGATTCCAACAACCGTTTCATTGGAATTCTTTAATAAAGCATTCAAATGAGTCCCTGTATTTTCGAATTTTTTACTGATTTGTCGAAATGAAATCAACAATGAATCCGCATTAGATATCACTGGTATCGCACGCTCTTTCAACAAGGTGGTAATTCCTTTTTCTGATTCCCCTTTCAAATAAGCTCCATCTACTAAATCAGATGTACCTTGCAACTTTAATCGAATAACTTTACCTCCCAAAAGAGCTCCATCTGCCAATATCGCAATGGTCTCATTGGGAATAATAACATCCTTATTGATTCTCAAAGAAACCAAAATCTTATTGGCCTTTTCTGGCTGAATCATTACTTTCTTCACTTTTCCTACCTCAATTCCGTTTAATACAACTTGATTAGACGAAGTCAATCCATCTACATTATCAAACTCAACATAATAGATTTTTGAAGAAGAAAATAAGTCATTTCCTTTAAGAAAATTAAATCCAAAATATAGGATTAAAAATGCGATCAACGCTAAAAATCCAACTTTAAGTTCGTTATTTTTAAACATATTGAATTTATTTTTCCATTTCTTCTTTATACTGCTTAAAAGCCTTCACGATCGCATCGGCGACTTCCGTTTGGCCTCTTTCAGAGTTCAAGTACTCCTCTTCTTCAGGATTGGTTAAAAAACCTGATTCAATCAAAACACTTGGCATTGCAGTTCTCCAAATAACTAAAAAACCGGCTTGTTTAACCCCAAAGCTTTTGCGATTATACACTTTTGAGAATTGATTCTCCACCTTAGATGCAAACTTGACCGAACTTGCCATGAAAGCACTTTGATAATTCGCCATCATAATATGTGCTAATGGAGAATTGGGATCAAAACCATTATAGGCTGTTTGATAATCTTTCTCTTGCAAAATTACGGAGTTTTCACGCTTAGCAACATTTAAATTACCATCCGTTTTATGCAAACCCATGGTATAAGTTTCTGTTCCGTATGCCCCTTTATTCGGTGCGGCATTGCAATGCACTGAAATAAACAAATCCGACTTATTTCTATTAGCTATATTAGCCCGTTCATTTAATTCAATGAACTCATCCGTGTCACGCGTATAAATAACCTTCAAATCTGGAAATTGATCTTTTAGTCTTTTACCTACTTCCAAAATGATCTTTAAAGTAACTTTCCCTTCTTGTGCCCCCTTGGAACCTAAGCAACCTGGATCCTTTCCTCCATGTCCTGCATCCAAACAAATCGTCCGAACGACATTCTTTTTCACCGTTTTATTGGGTTCAGGTGCTGAAGAAATAGCAGAAGAAATCAACAAAAAAAGCACTACACCAAAAAAAGCTTTACTAATTGTAAACATTATTTTAGGATTAATACACATTGGTAACGCTCAAAAATGTAATTTTGTATTCTTTTATAAAAGACAAATATAATTTTTAAATTCCAACACACGTTCATAGTTGAGTGAAATAATCACAATATTGGGCAATTTCGCTATTTTTCTATGAATTTTGAAGCAAATTTACGTTTGAGAAAAGACCTTACATATCGAATTCTATTATTGATAATTACGGTTTTTGCTACCTCAAATGTAGTATTTTCTCAAAAAATCATCAAGGCTGATACCATCCGTGTCAACAAATTAGATACCCTTACTAAAAAAATCAGCAAAAAAGATTCCTTGAATAAAAATCAAGATTTACAAACAACTGTATTCTATTCTGCCTTAGATTCCACCGTCCTTGATACTGATAAACAAATTGTCAATTTATATGGTGGTGCAAAAGTAAAATATGGAGAAATTAGCCTTGAAGCAGATTTCATTCGGTTAGATTGGGCTAAAAATGAGGTTTATGCCAAAGGCTCTTTCGATTCTACTACAAAAAAAGAGGTAGGTCTACCCGTTTTTACCCAAGGAAACGATAAATATGATTCCAAAGAAGTTCGCTATAATTTCAAAACAAAAAGAGCCATCATCAAAGAAATTGTGACGCAACAAGGGGAAGGTTTTGTGCATGGATCCAATGTAAAAAAAGACGAGGAAGAAAATCTATACATTCGAAATGCTATTTATACGACATGTAATTTAAGTCACCCCCATTTTAATATTCGAGCTAGAAAAATAAAAATGGTAGGTAAAAAAGAAATTATTTCTGGCCCATTTAACATTGAATTAAACGATATACCCCTCCCTATCGGATTGCCATTTGGATTCTTTCCTTATTCTCAACCCAAAGAAATGGGTAAATCAGGAATTTTAATTCCTACCTATGGAGAAGAACCTTCTGGAAGAGGCTTTTATTTGAGAGACGGTGGTTATTATTGGGCAATGAATGAAAATATTGGTGTTCGTTTTACTGGTCAAATATATTCCAAAGGTGGATGGGGATTAGGAGCCAATTCACAATATAACAAGCGTTATCGATATACTGGAAGTTTCAATTTGGCCTTTAACAAAAATACCAATGGAGATGAATTTGCTCCAACTTCCAGAACCGACTTCGCCCTACAATGGTCACACAGTCCAAGAAGTTTTGGAAATTCTAGTTTTTCAGCTTCTGTCAATATTGCATCTAACTCTTACAATCAATACAATACCTTCACTGCCAAACAATACTTATCAAATACCATTGGTTCTTCTGTTCAATATTCCAAAAATTTTGGCCAATCTGTCCGAACAGGAATTTCTTTTCGAGTAAACCAAAACACCTCTACTCGAGTTTTTGATGCAGGAACAGAATTTAATTTTGGTCTCAATCAAATTCAGCCTTTCAAACGAAAAAAATCGGTAACAGATCGATTTATTGATCAATTTAGAATTGGATTAGATTTTTCAGGTGGCATCAGCATTAGCAACCAAATAACGGACCCATATACCCGTTATGAGTTTGATGTATACCCTAGAGCTTCAAATTCCGAAAGAGGCTCCATTCCAAAACCTTTTATACCAAAAGGCGATGACGATTTACCACCAGGCGTAATGGCCGTAAACGCCAATACCATCCCGCTCCTATTGGAAAAAGCGCAAACAAGGTTTAATTATAGTATACCACTTTCTCTTCCCAACATCAAGTTAAATAAGTATGTCAATTTAACTCCAGGAGTAGCTTGGTCGGGCAATATGTACACAAGGGCCTATAAGTACACTTACATGCCTGAAGATTCGACAGTCCGAATTGATACCATCAGAGGTCTACCTAAATTCAGTTCCCAAATCTCGTTTTCAGCCAGTATGAACACAAGGGTGTATGGAACTTTGCGCTTTAAAAAAGGAAGATTAGAGGCATTGAGACACACCATGGTTCCAAGTATGAGTCTTAGCTACACTCCAGATTATTCTGATCCAACTTATGGTTTTTATCAAGATGTCCGAATCAATAACCGTAAATTCATCAATTCCCAAGGGGTAGAACAAATCGGAGATATCCGAAGGATTAGCACTTTTGACCCACGTCAACTTAGTTATGGGGGTGCCTCAGGTAGTATAGGGTTTGGTATTCAAAATACTTTGCAGGCCAAATTAAAAACCAAATCTGATACAGCGACCAAACAATCTGAAAAAATCAACATTTTAGACAACTTTGGCATCAATGGAAGTTATAATTTATTGGCCAAAGAATATGCCCTTTCCAATTTAAGCTTTAACGCCAATTCAAGAGTACAGCAATTTGACATCAACATTGGAGGAAGTTTAGATCCCTATTTGTATGTTCAAGACAAACTGTTTTTTGATGTAGGACGTAGAACACCCGATTTAATGATCGAAAAAGGAGAAGGTTTTGCTCGATTACAAGCATTTAACTTATCAGTAAGTAGAAGATTTAGTCCCAAAGGTGCGAACAAACCCAAGGAAAGTCCCAATGCCTCTGAAGCACAATTGAAGCAAATCAATAATAATTTAGAAGATTATGTAGATTGGAAAATGCCTTGGAGTTTCTCCTTCAGTTATCAATTTAGCATGAATAAAATGGGATTAGCGAGTGCTCAACAAATCAGTGGAGCATCATTCCAAGGAGATTTAAGTTTAACAGAAAAATGGAAAATTTCTCTAAGTTCTGGATACGATTTCAAATACAAAGGTTTGACCTACACCAACATTTCCGTTCATAGGGATTTACATTGCTGGGAAATGAATTTCAATTGGACACCTATTGCAAGTCCATTTTTCGGAAGAGCCAGTAATTACTCCTTTGACCTAAGAGTCAAATCATCTCTTTTACAAGAATTGAAAATTTCTCGAAGAAGAAGTTTCTATGACAAAGGAGGTTTTTAACGCAATTTATCTTTAAATGCCTTTAAGAACTTATCCATCTTAGGCTTAATCACTATTTGGCAATAAGGTTGCTCCCCATTTTGAAGGTAGTAATTTTGATGATAATCCTCTGCAGGATAAAATGCGGTAGCCATAGCAACTTGGGTGACAATTGGATGAGGAAATACCTTCTTTTGATTTAGGTTCAACTTCCATTCCGCAGCATATTTCAATTGTTCTTTGTTATGACAAAAAATAGCTGAACGATATTGCGTACCAACATCTGCTCCTTGTCTATTCAAGGTAGTAGGATCATGAGTCTGCCAAAAAACTTCTAAAATCGCCTCAAATGAAATCACTTTGGGATCATAAATTAATTGACAAACTTCCGCATGACCAGTAAGTCCAGAAGAAACTTCTCGGTAAGTAGGTTGTTTAATTTTCCCTCCCATATAACCAGAAACGACAGATTTTACCCCCTTTAACTGTTGATAAACCGCCTCTACACACCAAAAACATCCGGCACCTAACGTAATTGTATCAAGTTCTGAGCTAACTTGTTCCAAATTTTCCATTTTAGTATTTATTTTATTGTTCGACGACTTCCCGCATGAAAAATGAAAGAATCCTATTACTATTCCAAGAATGACAGCTGCTTTTTTCATTAAACTTTCTAGATTAATTGATTTTAATGTAGTTTTGCAATCCCAAATTTATCAATAAACACGAATAAGCCTTGAAAAGTTTTATTAATTCAGTAAATACTAATTGGTCCATCGCCTGGAAACAATCCTCCTTTCGTTGGAATTTCATTTTGGCTTTGCTGTACTTTTCAATTTTTCCATTCAAAGCAGACGACTATTTTCAATGGATACAAAAAAGAGAAGGGATACAACTTAACGATTGGATTTTAGAACTGATTCCAGCCATCAATTTTTCTTATCCCATTTTCACTATTATTTACTTAGGAGTCATTTATTTGTTAGTTCAATTATTGAGAGAGCCCAAAAAATTCATTTGGTTTGCTTGGGCCTTTAATTTAGAGACTAGCCTACGTTTTTTAACCATTTATTGTATTCCTCTAAATCCGCCTTCAGACTTAATAATATTACAAGACCCATTGGCTGAAATTTTCATATATGGTGAAAATTTAGCGATCACTAAGGATTTATTTTTTTCAGGACATACTGCAACAATGATTTTTATTTGCAGTTTTTTGACTTCGAAAATAGAGCGAAAAATGGCAATAATATTTACAGGAATATTGATTGTATTACTCCTATTTCAACATATTCATTATTCGATCGATATCATTGGTGCTATTGCATTTACCCTTTTTTCCATCTGGGCAAGCAAAAAATACATCGATCGTTTATTAAATTAATATGGCTTTTTAATTGACAATTTTAAAGAATCTAAATTCTCAAATACGGAATTATTGGATTTATACTCAGGAATAATTTCTTTAATCTTGGCGACAATATGATTGTTAATTCCTAATTCCAACAGATTAGATAAATCATTCAAATGGTGTTCCATATAAGCGAAACTTGGAGTATTAACTGTAGCTATTAAGATTTTAGAATGATGCGTTTGACGCGTATTTTCATCGTTATTTAATAGCTCTTCATACAATTTCTCCCCTGGTCTTAGACCTGTATATTTGATCGTAATATCTTTGTCAATTCTTAAACCACTTAAAGTAATCATCTTTTTGGCTAGGTCAACGATTTTCACGGATTGTCCCATATCAAACACAAATACCTCTCCACCTTCACCCATTGCTGCAGCTTCTAAAACAAGTTCACAAGCTTCAGGAATCGTCATGAAAAATCGGGTAATTTCTGGATGTGTGACAGTTAACGGCCCCCCTCGTTCAATTTGTTTTTTAAATAAAGGAATTACAGAACCATTTGATCCCAATACATTCCCAAAACGCGTTGCAATAAATTTGGTATTGATTTCTTCTACATAATTCAGCGATTGGGTGTACATTTCGGCTAAGCGTTTAGTAGCCCCCATAACATTTGTTGGATTAACCGCCTTATCGGTAGAAACCATTACAAATTTGCGTACATTATTTTTAGCAGCTAAATCGGCCATTAACTTGGTCCCTAACACATTCGTTTTTACGGCTTCGTATGGATTATTTTCCATCAAAGGAACATGCTTGTAAGCAGCAGCATGAAACACAAAAGCCGGCTTGTTTGCTTTGAATATTCTCGACATTCTTAGTTCATCACAAACATTGGACACATATACAGACAGTTGCATGTTGGTTGGGATAATATCCAACAATTCATATTCTAAATCAAATAGGCCTGTTTCCGACTGATCAACTAAAATTATTTTGGAAGGCAAATAAGCAATTAATTGACGGACAAGTTCACTACCAATGGACCCTGCCGCTCCGGTTACCAAAATAACATTACCATTAATTTCCTCTGAAATCATTGGGTTATTCATTTGAATAACATCTCTACCCAACAAATCTTCGATTTTAACATTATGAATTTGACCAAATTCAAATCCTCCTCCTACCCATTTGTCTACAGGAGGAAGAGTTTTAACTATCACCCCTTTGTCCAAAAATACATCTGATATCTTTCTTTTCGCATCAGCAGAAATATGGTTAATCGCCATAATCACTTCAAGCCCTTCGTACTCTCCAACAAATCGTTGTAAGGCATCTGGTAAACTATATACCATGATTCCTTCAATTGTTTTATTAACGAATGACTCATTGTCATCAATAAAACCTATAACTTGGTAATTAATTCCTCGATTACTTTGAATCACATTTTTAGTCAATAGTCCAGAATATCCTGCACCATAAATTAACACCCCGACAGCAGGTTTCAACTCTCCAAATAAAGATTCATACAATGATTTCGTTAGATATCTGAGTGAAATCAACAAAAAACTACTGATGAAAAAATCAATAACAAAAACTGCTGCGCTGTCATGAACAAAATCACTAAAACGAAAGGAGTAACGATATGAAACAGATATTAAAACAGCTAAGAGACTACCTAAGATATTGGCTTTTAAGATCAATTGAGCATCTTCTATACTCGTATGACGAATAATGCCTTTGTATGTATGAAATAATAAAAATGTAAGGATCCGAATGGAGATTAAAACCTTTAAATTGAATTGAAGTAAATCAAAATTGACTAAGGTTATATCAAAATTTCTGCGTAACAAGGTTGATGTTACTAGAGAAAAGACAACAATAGATATATCAATCGCTAAAACTAGCCATCTTGAGAGGAATCGATTCGAGTATTTATTAAATAAAAGGCGCTTCATATGGTCAATTTATATAACTATTTATTAGCTATTAAATTTTTAAAATGGTTAGAGCGTATAATTGTAAATTTAACGATAAAATCTTTTAATGAAAAAGTTTTTGTCGGCTAAATCAGAAAAGATGATATTCCAAGAGCATATTTTTCAACTCTATTGAATTATTCCACATCATTAAGTCTATGATAGATAAACCTGGAATGAAATCGACTCCTTTTTTTAATCCTTGTGGATAATTAGGCAAAGTAGGATTTAGAAAATTCAATCGGCAAGATTGTTCTTGAAAATAGGCTTTATTATAAAGCATTTCACCATTTTTCGCATTGATATAATGGTCACTCCCTAAAGATTTCGTAATGGCAATCAATCGATCCGCTTTTTCCCAATCAGGATTACTTATACCCAAATCAGAACTTTGATGAAACCTTTTCTCCAATCCCAAATAGTTACATGTCAATTCAATACTCCGAATCGCTAAATCAGCCATGGATTCCGGCTGATCCTTCAATACATCTTCAATTAACTTGAATACTTCTGAATAATAAGGAGCTTTTTTGTAAGCAGCATTTATTTGAGTCAAAAATTTGCCCGGAAAGTCAATCCCATAAGAAACACTGGTTTCCCGAATGGTTTTATTTTGACTTTGTTTCACCAAAGGAATGGTGAACAAAAAGGCTTGGTTTTGCATCAAAATTTGATTCCGGTTTATCCAACCCTTTTTGATGAACATCACATCATCGTAAAACACAAAATCATCAACCGCTTGAACCAATTGAAAATAGCCCAAATAGGGAAAAAAATAAGGTTGCATGATGGCTACCGACATAGTTCTAAACTCCGAAGCCTGGAGCGGTCAAAGTTACTGTTTGCTCTGATTTCATGACCAAAATCTGCTCATTTTTTACATCTGTCATGTAACCAATGGCTGTCACATCTGCAATTTTACTTACCTTATCAAAATCAGCTTGAGCAACCGTGAAGATTAATTCATAATCCTCTCCTCCATTTAATGCTGCAGTCAATGGACTTAAATTAAATTCAGTTGCCGACAAATAGGTTTCATCGTCAATAGGAATATTTTTTTCGAAAATTCGCGCACCAGTTCCTGATGCTTGACAAAGATGAATGATTTCCGAAGATAAGCCATCAGAACAATCAATCATAGATGTCGGAACAACATCCAATGCCCTCAACTCATGTAAAATATCAAATCTAGCCATAGGCTTCAATTGACGCATCACCACATAACTTTTATCATCCAATTCTGGTTGCATTTCTGGATTCGCTAAAAAAACTTGTTTTTCTCTTTCTAACGATTGTAAACCTAATAATGCACCTCCAAAATCGCCCGTTACACATATCACATCATTCGGCTTTGCGTTATTTCGGGTTGTCAATTTACTTTCTTCAACCATCCCTAATGCGGTCATAGAAATAATCAATCCTTGAGGTGACGCAGTGGTGTCTCCACCTACTAAATCCACCTTATATTCTTCACAAGCCAATTTAATCCCTGAATAAAGTAATTCAACGGCTTCCACGGAAAAACGATTACTTAGACCTAATCCAACTGTTAATTGCGCAGGTAAAGCATTCATGGCAGCAATATCCGATAAAACGGCACTGACTAATTTAAAACCCAAATGCTGTAAAGGTGTGTAGGATAAATCAAAATGTACACCCTCAATAAATAGTTCTGTACTTGTAACTACTAAATGACTTGAAGTTTCCAACACCGCAGCATCGTCCCCTATTCCTATTTTTGTCCAAGAATGTGATTCTTGAAAATTTTCTGAGATTTTATTAATCAATCCAAACTCGCCAATAGACCCTATTTCTGTTCTTTTTTCCATGTATAGAAAAAGCCGCCCAAAATTAAGACGGCCTTCGTTAATTAAAATTTATGGGTTAACCAATGTTAACTTGACTACTTTATTACTCGCCTTGATGTAAGCTGTTGTTGTTTCAAGAATCAATTTACTACTCGTAGGTTTCGTTGAAATAGTAAAAACAATTGTCCCATCAGTACCTGATGGCGCACCTTCTGAACTCGTTAAATTCTTCAAAGTCAACTGACTATTATCGGATGACAATAAATACGTTCCTGTAAATACTCTTTTGTCAAATTCAGTTAAAGTGACCGTATTGGATGTACTTAAGTCCAATTTAAATTGTGCATATCCAGGTGTAATATTGGTACTTGCCGATTTATCATATTGAGTAGTATTGTCCCAAAGAACAGAATTAGCCGACCATGATTTTTTGATTAACTCAGCGACCGTTGGCTCTACAGGTGTTGGCGTTGAACCTCCTGAAGAGGAACCGCATGACCAAAAAAGTAAAAGAGATAAACTTATGATAGCCGCAAAATATTTTTTCATACTTTGAAATTTTTGAACTGTAAAATTAAAAATTCTAAACAATAAAACGGCTTTTAATTCTTTTTATTTAGTTTCGTGAAAAATCAACAATTTTGATAGAAACGCTGCCTGAAATTTCTAAATCTCAACTTTCATTAAGAAATGGCCAAGACAAACCTGAAATATGGATTGCCTTTCGTGGATTGGTGTATGATATGACTACATCTAAACTGTGGAAAAATGGAAAACACTATGAACATTGGGCTGGACAAGATCTAACAGAAGAATTATCTGATGCTCCTCATTCAGAGAAGGTTTTTGAAAAATTTAACCCAATTGGTCAATTAAAACAATGAAACTACTCATCATCGAAAGTGGCTCCACTAAAACAGAATGGCGATTAATTAGTGACCCCAACGTGGCATTTGAATCTTTTTTTTCAGCTGG
>JBJTNH010000012.1:0-2492 GCA_046073945.1 Aquirufa sp.
CATTTTGCCAAACTCGTGTAATATCTTCCACCGTAGCCTCAGGTCTCTCTTCCATTAACCTCCTTAAAGCATCATACAGACCTACTTTATCATATAAATAATCAAATCCACCTTTGAAAATATAATCATTGTATAAATTGGGTTGATAAATTTCAGCGATGAAAATGATATGGGGGTTTTGCAATTTGATTTTTGGAATAGCATATTCCCAAAATTCTACGGGAACCATTTCAGCCATATCACAACGAAATCCGTCCACACCTTTTAAAGTCCAATAATTCAACACCTCCAACATTTTTTTCCAAGTATCAGGTATAGGATCAAAATGCTTTTGTTGATGGTTTTGGAAATCGATTCCATAATTCAATTTCACTGTTTCAAACCAATCATTGATAGAAGGTTGTGCGGAAAAAACGTTATTACCACTGACTTTGGCAGGAATTTCTACATAAGGAATCGTTGATTGAACCGGTGATTGAACCCCATTGGGGATGGAAAATTGCGTTCCGGGTAAATAATAGAAATTATTACTTACATCAAAAGATGTGTCTTTCCGATCATTTGATCCAAAATCAGTAATACCTTTCGGTTTTTGATCAGAGTGATATTGGCGGGCTAAATGATTGGGAACAAAATCGATGATTAATTGTAAACCTTCTTTGTGAATGCGTTGCAACATTTGATCAAACTCATTCAATCGATTGGATGGATTTTTGGCAAAAAATGGATTAACGTCATAATAATCTTTGATGGCAAATGGAGACCCACATCTACCTTTGACAACATCTGGATGATCCAAAGGAGATCCAAAAGCACTCATATCTTCCATGGTGGCATGTTCAATTAAACCGGTAGCATATAAATGCGTATATCCCTTCTTCTTTAAAGCCTTTAATCCTTTGGTAGAAACATCATCAAATTTAGTGACTCCGTTTTCTGCCAAAGATCCATTCATTTTTAAATCAGTGGTTTTATTTCCCCACAAATGAAACATCATTTGGTAGACAACAAATTTATCAGAAGTATTTTTAGGCATATTGGAATCAGATTTAACAATGAAGGATGGTAGTAGGATCAACAAAAAACAAAGAAAGATGTGAATATTTATTTTAAACATATCAAATAATGAAAATAAACAGTCTAGCACTGTCTTTTTTACTTTTTTGCGAAGTGTAAAAATAATAATTTTGCTGAATCAAACGAATTTATATCATAAATCATGACAAAATATAAGGTGTGTCTATTTGATTTAGACGGAGTATTAGTAGATACCGCAATCTATCATTTTCAAGCATGGAGGAAATTGGGAGAACAATTCAATTTTCAACTATCAGAAGAGCAAAATGAACAATTGAAAGGTGTTTCAAGGGTTGAATCTTTAAACAAAATTTTAGATTGGGCCGGAGCTGAAGCTAGTCAATCTCAAAAAGACGCCTGGCTAATAGAGAAAAATGACAATTATTTAAATTTGATTTCCAACATGAATCCGAATGAAATTTTACCCGGAGTGTTGGATTTTTTGGGACAAATAAAAGAATTGGGCTATAAAATTGGATTGGGATCAGCCAGCAAAAATGCAGTTGTCATTTTAGAAAAAACCCAATTGCTACCTTGGTTTGATGTAATTATTGATGGGAATAAAGTCACTAAAAGCAAACCAGACCCTGAAGTGTTTTTAAAAGGAGCGGAGGGTTTACAAACTTCGGCAACCGAATGCATTGTTTTTGAAGATGCACAGGCAGGAATTGATGCAGCTATTGCGGCTAATATGAAAACCATTGGTATTGGAATCCCTGAAAATTTAAAGGGCGCAGATAAAGTAATCGCAACATTTTTGGGTATTAATGCCAAAGAACTGCTCGATTTTTAAAAACAGAATAGCACTGAAAGCGTAAGTTCTAATATTATAAATATTTTTGTAGGATAAAAAATACCGTGAATTCTAAATAAATGAAAGAATACCTTAAGCATGATGAGTGGAAAATCATTGAAGACCAATTTCATCCTGAATTTAATGAGATAACTGAATCTGTTTTTTCTTTAGGAAATGGACGAATGGGCCAAAGAGGAGGATTTGAAGAAACCTTTACAGGTAAAACCTTGCAAGGCAATTATGTAGCAGGAGTTTATTACCCAGATAAAACGCGTGTTGGTTGGTGGAAAAATGGTTATCCAGAATATTTCGCAAAGGTATTAAATGCTGCGAATTGGTTAGGTTTAGAAATTAGGATTGAGAATGAAGTAGTGGATTTAAATACTTCGAAGGTTGACCAATTTTACAGAGAACTTAATATGAAAGAAGGTCATATTAAGAGAACTTGCCAAATAACATTGCCCAATGGAAAATCTATAAAAATTGAATCTATTCGAATCAATAGTTTAAAAGATGACGAATCTGGAGCTTATTCTTATTCGATTACTCCGCTGAATTTTTCTGGTAAAATAGACGTAAAGGCTTTCGTAGATGGAGATATCAAAAACAAAGATTCCAA
>JBJTNH010000013.1:0-22708 GCA_046073945.1 Aquirufa sp.
ATTTTCTTTTTTTAAGGGGTAATGCGTCCCCTTACCCCCTGCAATTTACGAGTTATAAAGTTCAGTTATTTGATAAATTGATTATATCAAAAAGATTCCTTGCTTAGGCCTTATTTACAATTAGTTAAAGCTGTTTTCAATTTTATTTAAAGAATTAGGGTTTGACTGAGAACAGTTTGAAGCCTTTCCTAGCATGGTTGCTGAGCTTGTTGAAGTATGGTGCTCAGCCTGTCGAAGCATGGTTGTTGAGCTTGTCGAAGCATCGAAGTCAAAAGATGTAGAAAAGAGAATCAAGAAATGTTGTTACCTTTTACCTCTTACCTTTTACCTCTTACCTCTTACCTCTTACCTTATATCCTATAATTAACCCTCAAACTTACATTCCTTCCTTGGTCATCTGTGAAGTATCTAAATCTATTTAGATAATCTCTATAGGCCGCATTTAATGCATTGCTGATTCGTATGCCAAAGTCAAATTTGCGCACTTTCAATCCCCAATTTATTTCTACCAATTGATAGCCTTTGGGAGGTTCAACATAATCTGAACCAGGTTCTACACGCGTTTGTCTTGATACGTCTGTAATTCCAGCGCTAATGTATTGTTGCGATTGACTAAATTGATAGCGAATTTGATATTCAAATCTGTCTGGAGGAATATTAACCAAATATTCCTTGTTTTTTACATCATAAGCCCTTGTGATACTTGTTTTATGTGTTAATGACCAATGCTTGTCTAGTTGGTAAGTTAATTTTCCATCGATACCTTGAAAAGTAGCATTGATTTGTTGATATTCGAAACCAGGAAAAATACCTCTGACAGTTTGAATATAATAAGGCTCTCCATTTTCTACCATCGGCCTTAAGTAGATAAAATTTTGAATGTAATTATAAAACAAACCTAGTTCTACTTCTAATTTATTTTTATTGAAAATAGTGTTCAAACTCAAATTTGTGGCTGTTTCTCCCTTTAAATAGGGATCCCCGATTTCAAATGCTCCAGCACCATGATGGACACCATACGAAAATAATTCATTCGCGCTGGGTGCCCGAAAGGCTCTGGCAATAATAAAATGATTTTCTAATTGATCGGTCCAATGATATTTTGCCCCAATGCTACCTGAAATACCATTGAAATTGTATTGATCACTTCTGGATTGACCTGAGTAACTGATTAATGTACGATGGGTTTCTAAATTTTTTGCGTCAAAACGAAGTCCAACTTCTAATTCATATTTTTCCTTAGCCAGTCGCTCAATACCAAATACTCCTAAATTAGTTTGAAAATAATTGGGTAAAAGGCTATTGGATATCGTGGGATGCCTTACGGCTTTACCCGAAGTTATATTTCCTTGATGTAAGAATGTAAGTCCAAATTGTCCTTTCCATGTTTTGGAATGATTGGTTTCATCCAATAATAATTCGCCAGTAAAAGTGTCTAATTCAAATCTTAAATTATTGACATTCTTTCCAGCCCGCAAGACATCCAATTCCAATCTTTCATCGAATTGATAGGCAAAAGTTCCCCGAATTGCAGAGCCATTCTCTAGTTTGTAAAAGTTTTTGATTTTCAATAAGTCGTGAAAAACATCCTGATTTGGCCTTTCAATATTTCTAGTAAATTGAGTGGGGGTGTATATATTGGCAGGAACTGAATTGGCTATAGCAGCTTCCAAATCACCAACATTACCAATGTGTGATCCCAAATATATACCAATGATGTTGTGGAATCTACTGTAATAGAGTTCAGAACCCCATGATTTTGATTTGTACCCGAATTGTGCCGAAAAGTTTTCTTCCTTAACTCCTGTATTGGCTAAGTAATAGTCGGCACTTTGAATGTTGCCCCCATCTTTAATAGTTCCTTGAATTCTCCAGCCCCAACCTTTAAAATTATTTATTCCACCTTCTAAACTTCCAGATAAAACCCATTGCCTTCCGTTGGTGAAATAAATGTTTTGTAATTCCCCTTTTATCCCAGCCGTATCTGCTAAAGCATTTGGTTCCATTAATACAATCCCTCCAATGGCATCTCCTCCATAGCGCAAACCAGCTGGTCCTTTAATAATTTGTATGTTTTTGGAAACAAACGGATCTATTTCTGGAGCATGTTCGCTACCCCATTGTTGTCCTTCTTGGCGGACTCCTTGATTTAAAATAATGACTCTAGATGAGTGCATTCCATGAATGACTGGTTTAGAAATCGTACTGCCCGTTTGTAAGCTTTGAACCCCACTGATACCTTTAATCATTTCTCCAAGACTTAATCCGTCTTTTTGAGAACGTTCTTCATCTGAAAGTCTACCTGTCAATTGACTACTTGCTTCTGATTTTTTACCCGATACAACCACTTCTTGTAAATGCTCTTCGTGTTCGTGTAGATCAATGTTTTGCAGATTTTCCTCTTTTAAAGTAACACTCATTTCGAACTTGTCGAATTTACTTAATTCGCAAACTAGTTGATAGGTGCCTGGACAGATATTATTTAATTGGTAAAAACCTTTTTCATCTGACTTTGTCCCAAATTTGGTGCCTTTTAAATAGATAGTTGCATTCCCTATTTTTTGTTTTGTTTCATTTGAACTAATTGTGCCCCGCAAAACGCAATCACATTTGTTTTGTGCGAATGCAGTCAAACTGGCTAAATGGAGAAAAAAAATAAATAAGATGCTTAGGCGCATGTAGTTGATGAAATGTTAAATCAGACTTTAAATATACGTTTAAATATGCTTTAATAGGTACTTAACAGGTTCACGATCGATGAAAGTTGAATTTTTGAAGATGACTTGTTAAACAAAGTTGACAAAAATTTTGAAATAAATATTTGTTTTGTTTAATCTTTTTATAAATTTGTTAAACAAAATTTAAATCGAACACAAATGACTGCCTTAGAATTCACTTATCAGGTTGGGAATTTCTCCAAGATTTTGAAACCATTTGCATTACGTTTGACGAGAGACTCAGATGATGCGAACGATTTAATACAAGATACACTTGTAAAAGCTTACACGAATAGAGATAAATATTCAGATGGGACAAATCTGAAAGCTTGGTTGTTTACCATTATGAAAAATACTTTCATAACGCAATACCAGCGAATGGTCCGTCGAAATACTTTTATCGACACAACAGATAATTTACACTTCATCAATTCAACCGAATCTATACAGTCCAACCTTGCTCTAAATTCTTTTGTAAAAGAGGATTTAGAGAAGGCTTTGGACAACACAGAAGAGATGTACAGAACACCTTTTTTAATGTATTTTGAAGGGTTTAAGTACCATGAAATTGCTGAAGAACTTGACTTGCCGATTGGCACAGTTAAAAATAGAATACATATTGCTCGTAAAGAGTTAAAAAGTCAATTGAAAATGTATGCCAATTGATTTGAGGTTTTAAATAGGTTTAGGTTAACAAAAGATTGAGTAAAAAGTCAGATAATTTCTGACTTTTTCTTTTGGTGCAAACCAAAGATATAGGGGTAATTAGTCGAATCGTTGCGTCCATTAGCCCATTAAATTGTTTATATTTGTTAATTACTATGGTCATTAGTTAAGATGATGAAAAAGAAAAAAGTAATCGTAATAGGTGCCGGATTTTCTGGACTTTCAACTGCCACTCAATTGGCGGATTGGGGTTATGAGGTAGAAATATTTGAGAAAAATGAACAAGCTGGAGGCCGGGCGAGGGTATTCAAAGAGCAAGGTTTTGTATTTGATATGGGGCCAAGCTGGTATTGGATGCCTGATGTTTTTGAGAAATATTTTTCTGTTTTTCATAAAAAACCATCGGATTACTATCAATTAAAAAGACTTGATCCTTCTTACACGGTCATTTTATCACCCGATCAGGTCATTGATTTGCCAGCCAATTTGGATGATATTAAATCATTATTTGAACAAATTGAACCAGGTGCATCGAATCAATTAGATCAATTTTTAGATCAAGCATCCTATAAATACCAAGTCGGAATTACAAATTTTGTTTGGAAGCCTTCTCGGAAAATTTCAGAATTTCTTAGCTTAAAGTTATTGATAGATGTCATTCGTTTAGATGTATTTCAATCGTTTTACACCCACATTCGAAAGTATTTTAAGTCGAGTACACTTCTAAAGATCATGGAATTTCCCATCCTCTTTTTAGGTGCTATTTCCCAGAATACTCCAGCGATGTACAGTTTGATGAATTTTGCTGAAATAACCATGGGGACCTGGTATCCAATGGGAGGGATGCACAAAATCATTGAAGGAATGGTCCAATTGGCGGAAGAAAAGGGTGTTAAAATTCATTACAACCAAGAGGTTTTGGGATTTGAAATAGCAGATAAAAAAGTGAAAGCCATACAATTGAAGTCAGGTATTCAAAATGCCGATGCAGTTGTAGCAAGTGCCGATTATCATCATGTAGAAACTTTATTGGGTGACGATTATCGAAACTATACAGAAGATTATTGGGATAAACGCGTCATGGCCCCATCTTCTATTTTATTTTACCTCGGTGTTTCCAAGCGATTACCCAAATTAAAACACCATAATCTCTTTTTTGACCGCGATTTCTCTGTTCATTCCAACGAAATTTATACAGAACCTTCCTGGCCTTCTGATCCATTATTTTATGCTTCTGCTCCGTCTGTTACAGACCCGAGTGTCGCGCCCGAGGGAAGCGAAAATTTGTTTTTATTAATTCCGGTAGCACCCAATTTGGTTGATTCAGAAGAAATCCGAGAAAAATATTTCGACCAATTAATGGATCGTTTGGAGAGTTATTGTGGTACAAGCATTAGAGAAGCCATTGTTTTCAAGAGGTCTTATGCGCACAAAGATTTTAAAAATGATTACCACGCATTCAAAGGAAACGCCTACGGATTAGCTAATACCTTAATGCAAACCGCTATTTTAAAACCAAGTTTGAAAAATAAGCGATTGAAAAATTTGTATTACACGGGTCAATTAACCGTCCCAGGCCCTGGCGTGCCACCTGCTTTGATTTCTGGGTTGGTCGTTGCCAAAGAATTTGATAAAGAACTTAAAAAACTTTAGCATGGATTTATACCCAAAAGTTTCATTGGCTTGTAGTAAATTATTGACAAAGGCATATTCTACGTCCTTTTCATTGGGAATTCAAACCTTGTCTAAGCGAGTGCATGACCCGATCTATGCCATTTATGGTTTTGTGCGTTTGGCCGATGAAATTGTGGATACCTTTCATTCACATGATAAAAAAATGCTCTTTGAGCGATTTAAGAAAGATACTTATCTAGCACTGGAGGAAAAAATAAGTTTGAATCCTATTTTGCATTGTTTTCAGTCAGTGGTGCATGAATTTGAAATAGATAAAGAATACATTGAAGCTTTTTTGTATTCCATGGAATTGGATCTGACAGAGACAATTTATGATGACTCGGAATACAAAAAATATATTTATGGTTCTGCTGAGGTCGTTGGGCTTATGTGTTTACGTGTTTTTTGCAAAGGGAATCCACTGCATTTTGATTACCTAAAAGCGGATGCATGTGCCTTAGGTTCGGCATTTCAGAAAATCAATTTTTTACGAGATATTCGCTCAGATTATGAAGAAAGGGGGCGTGTATATTTCCCTGGGATTGATTATTTAAATTTTACTGAAGATCAAAAGAAGGAGATCGAAGCAGATATTCAACTGGATTTTGATGCTGGTTTGCGAGGTGTTAAAAATTTGCCTTCCAACTCCCAAAAAGGTGTTCGTTTGGCCTATGAATATTACATTCGTTTGTTCGAAAAAATAAAAGCTAGTTCAGTTGATGTGATTAAAAATGAGCGAGTTCGCGTACCCGATTGGGAGAAATTTTTGATTTATTTTCAGCTTATATTGAAAAAGTAAATGATAGAATTATTCGTCCAAAATGCTAGTTTATTGATTTTGGCTTTATTTATCATGGCATTTTTATACTCCTCCGTGGGGCATGGTGGTGCGAGCGGTTACTTAGCCGTTATGGCATTATTTTCGATAGCTCCCGCCGTCATGAAACAAAGCGCCTTAATTTTAAATTTGGGTGTTTCTATGATTTCCTTTTTGCAATTCTATCGAAAGGGATTTTTTAAATGGAGAAATTTTTGGCCCTTCGCATTGGCAAGTATTCCGATGTCCTATTTGGGTTCACTTTGGATATTAAGTGATTCAACTTACAAAAAAGTCTTAGCAATTTGTTTGTTTTTTGCTGTGTTGAGAATAATGTTTCAACAAAAAACAAAACCTTCTCAAAAGCAAGTTCCTTTGATTGCAGCCCTGATGATTGGTGCTATTATCGGTCTGATTTCAGGTATGATAGGCATTGGTGGAGGAATTTTATTAAGCCCATTAATCCTATTGTTTGCTTGGGCAAATATGAAAGAAACTGCTGCAGTAAGTGCTCTTTTTATTTTTGTCAATTCTTTGGCAGGTTTAATAGCAGTGAAAAATTGGGTGGCTTTAGAACAACAAAATTTTGTTTGGATGATTTTAGCTTCTTTGATAGGAGGGATTTTAGGATCTTCTTGGGGAGCCAATTATGCTTCTTCAAAGTGGATCAAATACATTTTAGGATTGGTTTTGATCATTGCTAGTCTCAAATTATTCTTTGTGTAAAAAAAAGTCTTTGCCAAATGAATGACAAAGACTTTAAATTTAATTTAATCTATATTATTTCGCACCTCCTAAGGCCGCTCCACTTGATTTAGCTTTTTGAGCTTCTTGCATAGGATTCAATGGGCCTTGTCTATTCATTTTGAATAATTGCAATTTAGTAGGCTGTGCAGGCTCTCTTGGATAAGCATTGTCATCTGTATCGATATCCGCAATTTCATAGAAAGGATCCAATGTCCATTTTGCTACTTTCTTGTCCGTTGGAATTATTTTCTTCGCTTGAACATCATTCAATCTCCAAATTTCTGCAGGGAATCTAAGCACTTGGTCTGTCCCATCTTCAAAGGTTAACTTGACAATCACTGGCATCGGTAAACCTCCTTTGTTTTTGAAATTGACAACATAAAAGTTTTTGCCAGCAGAAACTAATTTTCTTTCCTCATCTGTCAAGGATTTTAAATAATCTTGGTATTTCTTTTTTTCATCCTCTGATACAGCAAAACGATCGAAAGTATTATAGAAATCATTCATATCGCTTTCTTTTTCTACCACTGTTTCCTTGATATCCGTTTTGTTACGAATATTGGAAATTGTTTGTCTTTTTGCATCAAAATTAGCTTTATCATTGGCTTTTTTAGCCGTTGGGTCTTGGTTATCAACACCAAACCATTCAACCGTTTCAATCGATTGGTTAACAGGCTCCGTTCCATAAAACCAGCCTCTCCAGAACCAGTCTAAATCGACGCCAGAAGCATCTTCTAAAGTACGGAAGAAATCGGCAGGGTAGGGTTGCTTAAACGCCCATCTGCGCGCATATTCTTTGAATGCATAGTCGAATAATTCACGACCCATAACCGTTTCCCTCAAGATATTCAATGCTGCTGCTGGTTTTGCGTAGGCATTATTACCAAATTCCATGATATTTTCCGAGTTGGCCATGATCGGTACTTGGCTTTTTGAATCCAATCTCATATAAGGAACAATACTTTGCGCTTCCCCTCTTCTAGCAGGGAAATTACGATCCCACTCTTGCTCAGCTAGGTATTGACAAAATGTATTCAATCCTTCATCCATCCACGACCATTGGCGCTCATCCGAATTGATTATCATTGGGAAAAAGTTGTGTCCAACTTCATGAATGATAACTCCTATCATTCCATTTTTTACATTTTCCGAATAAGTTCCATCCGCCTCTGGTCTACCACCATTGAAAGAAATCATCGGATATTCCATTCCTCCACCTGCTATGGAGTGACAAGAAATAGCTACTGGATATGGATAGGCTACTGTGCGTTTTGAGTAGGACTTCAATGTATGGGCTACTACCATCGTAGAATATTTTCCCCAAAGTGGATTTCCTTCTTTCGGGTAGTAAGACATCGCCATCACTTTTTTCCCTTCTACATCTACTTGCATCGCATCCCAAATGAATTTTCTAGAAGAAGTAAAGGCAAAATCTCTAACATTGTCCGCTTTGAAAATCCACGTTTTTTTGCCTGTTGGTTTCCCTTTTTCAGCTTTTTCGGCTTCTTCTTGACTCACCAATAACACAGGTCTTGTCGCTGTTTTGGCTTGCTCCCAACGTTTTAACTGAGTAGCAGACAACACTTTTGTTGGATTTTGTAATTCACCAGAAGCACCTACAACATGGTCATTAGGGGCAGTAATTTCAACTTTATAATTTCCAAAGTTCAAGGTAAATTCACCTTGTCCTAAAAATTGTTTGTGTTGCCATCCATACACATCATTATAAACAGCCATTCTTGGGAACCAATGCGCAATAAAGTAATTGGCATTTCCGTCTTTTTCGAAAAATTCATAACCAGAACGACCATAATATTCTGTGATTAAATAATTCCAATCAATGGAAAAGCTCACCGATTGACCCGTTTTTATCGGACTAGGCAAATCAATTCGCATCATTGTTTGATTGATGGTATGTCGAAGGGGATTGCCCTTTAAATCTTTGACAGAAGTTATTTTATACCCATAATCTTTTGGATTTGTTAAATCTTTAAACGCAGCTGCGCTGATCGACCCATTAATTCCACCCGTTTTGGAAGTGCTACCATTAGATCCTTTTTCAAATAAATTTTGATCCAATTGTAACCAAATATAAGGTAACTCGTCGGGTGAATTATTGAAATAGGTAATGGTTTCAGAACCAATGATTTTTCGATTGATATCATCTAATTCTACTTTGATATCATAATCAGCTCTTTGTTGCCAATAATCCTTGCCCGGTGAACCACTCGCTGTGCGATAAGAATTTGGAGTAGGTAAAGTAGATTCTAATTGTTCAAAACGATTGTTTGCATTGTAATTGGCAGAGCTAGATTGAGCCAAGCCAATGAAAGTTTGAAGACTTATGAAAGTCAAGAGGTATAATTTTTTTATCATTTGTTGATATAGTTTTTCCAAATCTATAAAAAAGTTTTTATAAACTAAATTCAGTCTTACGATTTAACTTAGATAAAGCCGGATCTAATCATTGAATTCTGTGCTATCCTGTGCTAATTTATTTATTAAAAAATTTAATTTATTTGTTTAGAATTTGTAGATTTAAGTCTTTAAAGAAATAATTTAATTTTATTTATATGAGTATTTTAGTTGGACAAAAAGAATATTTTAAAGGAATAGATCAAATTCAATACGAAGGTCCTGAGTCGGACAATCCATTAGCATTTAGATACTACAATGAAAATCAGGTGGTTGCAGGTAAGACAATGAAGGAGCACCTTCGTTTTGCCATTGCTTATTGGCATTCCTTTTGTGGAAATGGCGCGGATCCATTTGGTCCAGGAACTCATCATTATCCTTGGGATGTTTCCAATGATCCTAAACAAAGAGCATTAGATAAGGCAGATGCCGCCTTTGAATTTATTACCAAAATTGGTGCACCTTATTATTGTTTTCACGATGTAGATGCCATCGATCAATGCAATGATCCAAAAGAATTTTCAGAAAGAATGAAATTCATTGCGGATGTTTTTGAAAAGAAACAAGCAGAAAGTCAAGTGAAATTACTTTGGGGAACAGCCAACTTATTTTCACACGAGAGATACATGAATGGTGCTTCAACCAACCCTAATTTTGAAGTAGTTGCTCATGCAGGTGCTCAATTAAAAGGAGCTATTGATGCAACCATTAAATTAGGTGGCCAAGGTTATGTGTTTTGGGGAGGTAGAGAAGGTTATATGACTTTGCTAAATACAGATATGAAGCGTGAAAGAGAGCATTTTGCAAGAATGCTACATACTTGTGTGGAATATGCACGTAGAAATGGCTTTAAAGGGAAGTTTTTTATTGAGCCAAAACCATGTGAGCCAACTAAGCATCAATATGATTATGACGCGGCCACTGTTATTGGTTTCTTGCGTGAATTTGATTTGCTATCTGAGTTTGGATTGAACCTTGAAGTGAATCACGCTACTTTGGCAGGTCATACTTTTGCGCATGAGTGCCAAGTTGCTTCTGATGCGGGTATGTTGGCTTCCATCGATGCGAATCGTGGTGATTACCAAAATGGCTGGGATACAGATCAGTTTCCTTTGGATATTTATGAGTGGGCGGAAGCTATGTCAATTATCTTGAATCAAGGTGGATTAGCTGGTGGAGGAATTAATTTTGACGCAAAGCGTCGTAGAAATTCTACCGATGCAGCCGATTTATTTTATGCACATATTGGAGGAATGGATACCATTGCACGTTCTTTATTGATCGCAGAAAAGATTCAGAAAAACGGTGAGCTTGCTAAATTTAAAGCTGCAAGATACGCAAGTTTCAATCAAGGAAAAGGTGCAGATTACGAAGCAGGAAAATTGAAATTAGAGGATTTATTCCAAATTGCGACGGAAATCGGAGAGCCTCAAATGCTATCTGGAAAACAAGAATATCTTGAGAATTTATTGGGTCGATTCGTTTAATACAATGGATTAGATATGAAAAATATATTGCCGATTTTCCTATTATTAATTATGATAAATTTAAAAGCAGTGGGTCAAAAACCTGCTGCTTTTTCTACTTTTAAACCATGGGCTTATTGGTGGTGGCCTGGAAGTGCTGTCAATGAAAAGAGTATCACTTACAATTTAGAAGCTTTTGCTAAGCAAGGATTTGGGGGGGTACATATCATTCCTATTTATGGGGCCAAAGGATTTGAAAATCAGTTTCTTAATTATTTATCTGCCGACTGGAAAGCAAAATTTGCCTTTACCTTAAAAGAAGCTCAAAGGCTGCATTTGGGTATTGACTTGACTTTGGGAACAGGCTGGCCATTTGGAGGTCCACAAATTACTCCTTTGGAAGCAGCAAAAGCCTACCAAATATTTCAATTGACTATCCCAGAGGGGGCAACATTGCCCGTTTTAGACAATTCCTTGGCGAAATTTCCAGGGTCCATTTTAACAGCCATTTCTGTTTTTGAAAATGGCACGTACAAGGAAAATCTTTTTGACTTATTTCAAAAAAAACAATTAGCTACATGGCATTCTAAATCGGATTCCACTCATATTTATTTGATGTATCAAACCTTGACCAAACAGATGGTCAAAAGAGCTGCACCAGGTGGGGAGGGTTTGGTCATGGACCATTTTAATGCAGATGCATTTGATGCCTATAAAGTGCCCTTTACCGCCTTGCTAAAAAAATCTCATCGACCTTTAAGGGCCATTTATAACGATTCTTATGAAGCATTTGGAGCCAATTGGACTTCTGATTTTTTTGATCAATTTGTTCAATTAAATGGCTATGATCTTCGGGCACATTTGGACCTTATGTATAAAAGTCAAGCCCAAAATGAAACAGAGAATCAAATCTGGGCAGATTATCATCGAACCATTTCTCATTTATTAATGAAAAATTTTACTCAACCTTTTGCCGCTTTTGCAAAGGGAATGGGATTTTTAAGTAGGGATCAAGCACATGGTTCTCCTGGGAATTTGTTGGATTTATATGGCGCTGTCGATATTCCTGAAGCAGAATTTTTTGGTAGTAAACCCTACAAAATTCCGAATTATCGAGTAGATCCTGAATATGATAGTTTGACATTTGGTATACCGGATATTCGTGCTTTGAAGTTGGCTTCTTCGGCAGCCAATTTAGTGGGTAAAAAATTAGTGACAAGTGAAACTGCCACTTGGTTAGGGAATCATTTTAAAGTTTCTTTATCTCAAGTAAAACCCATCATCGATGAAGTGTTTGTTGGAGGTGTCAATCATGTTTTTTTCCATGGAGCAACCTTTAGTCCACCGGAAGTGAAATGGCCAGGTTGGTTGTTTTATGCAAGTACGAATTTTAATCCCCAAAGTCATTTTTGGGAGGCATTACCAGAATTGAATAAATACATCGAGACTTGCCAAAGTTTCTTGCAAAATAATGCAACAGATTCTGATTTGTTGTTGTACTTCCCCATGGAAGAAATTTGGCATCAAAGAAATGGAAAAGGTAAAATGCATACGCTCGACTTGCATGCAAACAGTAGAAATTGGTTGAAAAATACCCCTTTTGGAAAATGGGCTCAAGTTTTACAAGATCGAGGTTATCAAACAGATTATATTTCAGACGATTTGTTGAAAACCTTGAAACCCAATGCGAATAAGACTTTTACTGCATCTTCTGGAAACGTATACAAAACCATTTTGATTCCGCCGATTAATTATTTATCAACATCAACCTTGGAATTGTTAGCTGATTGGGTCAAAAAAGGCTATCCTGTTTATTTCCTTGAAAAACTTCCAGAAAAAAATATTCTTTGGAATGAATCTGAGGTACAAAAATCAAATTGGAACGCATTGCGTGAGCAATTAGTGATGAATGTTTTGTCTGACCCTCGCGATGTACTGGCTAGAAAAGGGGTGGCTAAAGAGGAAATGAGTGAATTGGGATTGTCCTTTATCCGAAAGAGAGAAAATGGCAACTATGCCTATTTTGTGACTAATTTATCCAATACATTTAATGAAGGATTTGTCAATTTTGCCCGAAAAGCCAATGCTTATTCAACCTTAAATCCAATGAACGGGCAAGTAGGTCAACTTCCATTGGATAAAATGAAAGGTGCTTTTGTCCAATTATTACCGGGTCAAAGTGTTATTATAAGAACGGTTAAAGCGAAAAAGATTCAAAAAATGCTTCCTGTAATCTCACCCATTTTGACCAATATAGCTCCTTCTAGTAAAATCAATGTTGATTTTGTCAAAGGAGCTCCTGAATTGCCTAAATCGATGATTATGGAAAGCTTGGATTTTTGGACGAAAGATTCTTCTACGCACCGTTTTTGGGGAACAGGGAAGTATAGTTTTGATTTTGATTTGACAGCTGAGGAAATTAAATATGCGAAAGTTTTACACTTAGATCAATTGAAAGATTGGGCGAAAGTTACCATTAATGGAAAATTAGTGGGTAAGATTTGGGCTATTCCTTTCCAATTGGATATTCCCAATGGAGTTTTAAAGGAGCATAATCGAATTGAAATTGAAGTGACCAATTTATCTGCCAACCGAATTAGGGATTTAGATAAAAAAGGTGTTGTTTGGAAAAATTTCCATGAAATCAATTTTGTGGATATTCGTTATAAACCTTTTGATGCTTCTAATTGGGCCATCGATACAAGTGGATTAAAAGGGAATATATTTTTTACCAACCGATGAGTATTTTTATCAATGAATTAGAGGCGGCATTTCATTTGCTTCAAAATGCTGAAAATGCAGATTGGATGACGAAATACATGCGGAATCAGTTTCCTTATTTAGGAATAAAAAAACCAGAACGGCATACGGTATTTGTTGATTTGTACAAAAAACATGGTAGCAAAGAAGATTGGTGGACAGTATGTAATGTTTTATTTGCTAAAAAAGAGCGTGAATATCAGTATGTAGCCATGGATTTTTTGCAAAAGAAATCCAAAGAATGGGATGAGCGAATCCCATCGCTGGTTGAATCTTGGATTTTGTCCCAACCTTGGTGGGATGTTGTGGATGTCTTATCTCCCAAAGTATTAGGGCCTTATTTTTTGCGTTTCCCTGAACAACAAACCTATTGGTTGACTCGATGGATGGAATCCAATAATTTTTGGTTGCAAAGAGCTTGTATTCTTTTTCAACTAATGTATAAATCGAAAACGGATAGGGGATTATTATCCAAAATAATATTAGAATTAAGTTCTTCCAAAGAGTTTTTTATTCAAAAAGCCATTGGTTGGTCCTTGCGCCAATATGCCAGAACAGATGCTCCATGGGTCATTGATTTTGTTGAAAACCATGCATTGGCAGCACTTAGTAAACGGGAGGCACTTTTGAGGGTTTGAGAGGAAAAGAGAATAGAGGAAAGAGAAAAGAGAAAAAACGCGCTCGGCTGTGCCGAGTGTGTACTATGAATTGAACTTGTAGTTCAAGAACATGAATTCAAGATTCAAGAAAGAATATAAAAAGGCTCACCTCGCGGCAAGCCTTTCGTTATTTAAGGGGATTTGATTTAACAAGTATATTGCCTAAACCAAACGATTGATGATTACACAGTACTCAATAAAGGTTATAAATTGATGAATCGCTTAATAATGTTAAACATGAACAAGCGAAAGTGGTCAGGCTAAAGAATTTGATTCACGAATTTCGTGAATGGAGCTTAAATAAAAAATTATTTTATTTTTTTTATTTCAAATCCATGCCCCAATACTTTCGTTCTTACGCGCAATAAATTCATATCAGAAGTGATAAACAATGTTTTTCCATCTTCTCCAAAAGCTACATTTGAATTAGCATTGTCTGTAATAATTCTTCCAAGCAATTTTCCTTTTGGATTGATGATTAAAACTCCTCCAGGACCCGTAGCCCATATATTGCCTTCTTTGTCAATTTTCATACCATCCGCAGAACCATTTAAACCACTTTTGTGCATGGCATTTCCATCAAAAAAGATACTTGGCTTACCTAAATTTCCATTTTTATCTACTGGGTAAGCATTCCAAATTAAGGCATTGGGGTCAGATTGTGCAACGTATAAGATCGACTCATCCAAATTAAAGGCTAAACCATTGGGTCTGGTCATAACCTTTGACTGTAAACTTAAAATCCCTTGGGTATCAATTTTAAAAACACCTTGGAAATCCAATTCTTTGGCTGGTTCATCTTTTCCTCTTCCGGGTAAGCCATAAGGAGGATCTGTGAAGTAATAGGCCCCTGAACTGTGTTGAACCAAGTCATTCGGACTATTTAATTTTTTTCCTTCAAAAATGTGAGCTAATGTCTTTTTCTGGTCTGGATGGTGAATAGGCATTTCCGCAATGCGTCTGTCACCATGCTCACAACTGACTAAATTGCCTTTTAGATTGATGATTAATCCATTTGCTCCAGGCTCTTCAGAATAATATTCTGGTTTTGTATAGCCTGCATGTTCTAAAAAGGTTTCTAAGCCCTTTGCCGCCGTCCATTTGTGAATCTTATTTTCAGGAACATCTGTAAATAATAGGAATTTTTCCTTTTTGACCCAAACCGGTCCTTCCGACCATGTAAAGCCTTTTGCAATGATTTCAATTTTTGAATTGACATCCAATAAATGGTCTAACTCAGGATCAATCCGTTCAATTCTACCAATTGTTGGATAGTTATTTTGTGCTTTCATAGAAAAACTAGAAATCGCTAAAAGTGCTGCAAAGCAGGAGAGAAGGTATTTTGACATAAGAAAAAAAAGACGTGCATGTGAGTATGCACGTCTATGTTTGAAGGATTATAAATTGAGTTTTTTCAACTCTTTTACCGCAAAATCGGCTGCTCTTGCAGTTAATGCCATATACGTTAAAGATGGATTGACACATGAAGTTGAAGTCATGGCCGAACCGTCTGTAACAAATACGTTTTTACAAGCATGTGTTTGATTATGTGCGTTTAAAACAGAAGTTTTAGGATCTCTACCCATTCTAGCTGTCCCCATTTCGTGAATCGCCATACCTAGATATGAGCCGTTGTCATGCGTTTTGACATTTTTCAAACCTGCGCTTTCCAACATTTCTCTAGCATCTTCCATCATATCTTTACGCATTTTCATCTCGTTTTCTTTCAAACCAGCATCGAAAACAACTACTGGTAATCCCCACTTATCTTTAGTCGTTGGATCTAAGTACATTTTGTTTTCGTGATACGGTAATGTCTCGCCAAAACCACCTAAGTTCATCGTCCAAGGTCCTGGTTTAGTTAAGGATTCTTTGTAGTCTCCGCCGAAACTTAAATCGCCAATGCCTCTATTCCAACTTTGTCTAGAGCCACTTCCTTGGTAACCAAATCCACGTAAATAATCTCTCTTATCATTACCAATGTTACGATATCTTGGAATATAAATACCATTCGCTCTTCGGCCGATGTAGTATTTGTCTTCATCACCTTCCCAAACTCCACTTGCGCCTGTACGGAAGTGGTGATCCATCAAATTATGTCCTAATTCACCTGAATCATTTCCAAATCCATTCGGGAAACGAGCTGATTTTGAATTCAATAACAAGGCTGTTGAGCTAACTGTTGATCCACAAATGAAAATTACTTTTGCATAGTATTCTCTTACTTCATGGGTTACTGTATCAATTACACGTACACCTTTTGCTTTGTTTTTCTTTTCATCATAAAGAATTTCAGAAACCAAGGAATCTGGGCGAAGGGTCATTAAACCTGTTTTTGCCGCAGGAGGTAAGGTACATGATTGAGAACTAAAGTAAGCTCCATAAGGGCAACCTAGTCTACATTTATTTCGGTATTGACAAGCAGAACGACCAATGCCTAATTGCGCTTGTTTTGCTTCCGATAAATTGGCCACACGCCCAATTGTCATATTTCTGCCTGGAAAGTTTTTCTCGATTCTTTTACGAACCTCTTTTTCCACACAATACATGTCCATCGGCTTTAAAAACTCCGAATCAGGCAATTGAGGTAAACCTAATGCCTCACCAGAAATACCAACATGTTTTTCAACATATGAATACCAAGGTGCGATGTCCTTATAACGAATAGGCCAGTCGACAGCGATACCATCTTTTAAGTTTGCTTCAAAGTCGATATCCGATAAACGATAAGATTGACGGCCCCACATGATTGATTTTCCACCCACAATATTGGGTCTGAACCAATCGAAACGCTGCACCTCTTTGTACATAGAATCAGAATCATTGAACCAATAATCCTGCGTCATTTCATTGTATGGATAATCTCTAGCTAATTTAGGATGACTTGCTTTTTGTTCTTGTGTTAATAAACCATTGTATTTGAAATCCCAAGGATCTTTGTAGGTAGGTGCATATCCAGTGATATGTTCCATTTGTTTACCTCTATCCAATACAAGTGTTCTTAATCCTTTTTCAGTTAATTCTTTGGCAGCAAAACCACCGGATACACCAGAACCTACGACAATCGCATCGTATGTTTGGCCTTTAATTGCATCTATATTTAAATTCATTGTTATTCGGTTTAAAGATTAAATCGCCCAAGTTTTTTGACCAGCTGTTAACGGCATACAGCCATCAAATTTGCCCGGAATTGGTAGGTATTCCAATGCTTTGGTTGCGCCAATTTCAGAGGTAAAATACCCAGTGGTGGTCAATTCTTTCATCATAAAGAAAAAAGTAGCTTGGCCTTTTTTGTTTTTACGAGCTAAATCGGCTTCTAACATAGAAGTTGTTAATGCTTCTTTTTTCTGTGTAGCGTTAGAAGCAACAAATCCGGTTCCAAATTTAGATTTGCAATCAGCATCTAATTTTTCCAATCCAGCATAGAAAATGTCTTGGTCAGCTTTAGTGTAACAATCTCTTACCACACGAACGATAAATTGTTCTACTTTGGCGGCTTTCGCACCTGGAGTGGTGGTTGTTGGAATGATCACGTCAGCTACTTCAGCTAATAAAGATTCTTGTTCTGGGGTAAATTGGACAAATGCACCACGGTTGGTTTTTTTGCCCATAATACCAGCCATTGCTGGAGCTGAAATCATACCGCCCATTAAAAATGCTACTCGTTGGACAGCATCTCTTCTGTTCATTTTTTTCATATTATTTTCGGTTTATTCGATACGAGGAAATTCTTTTAAAGAAAAAATTAAAATATTTCTCAAAGAATTTCAAATATATACAATTATTCTAAAAAAACTAATCCGAATTGGATACTTTTTGGAGAATAATTCATCTAATTTTACAGAATAATCCATTTTATGTCGATCGTCAAAGCTTCTGTTTTAATTTCTGAAATCATTGAGTCCATCAAGCATCTATATGCGGAGGAGGAAGCTCAAGCCATTGCCTATCGATTGCTAGATCTTGAATTTGATTGCAGTAAAATGGACGTGTACATGGGAAGAGATTTGGAAAGACCTTCTCATTGGATTCAAATTTTGGATAGACTGGGCGTAGGAGAACCTTTTCAATATGTCATTCAAAAGGCTTTTTTCCGATCTTCTATTTTTGAAGTGAATGAACATACTTTAATTCCAAGGCCTGAAACCGCTGAATTAGTCGATTTAGTATTAGATAAAATTCCTACATGGAAGACAAATCCATGTATTTTAGACGTGGGTACAGGTTCAGGTTGTATTCCAATTTCGATAAAAATGGAATCTCCTCAAGCTCAAATTTCTGCTTGGGATATTTCCCCAGGAGCCATTGAGATCGCTCAAAAAAATGCGGAAAAGCATCAGGTTGAAATTCATTTTAGTCAACAAGATGTATTCAAATGGGCTGAAACAACACAATTTTGGGATATTATCGTTTCTAATCCTCCTTATGTATTAGAAAATGAGGCTTTTGAAATGGAAAAGCATGTGCTTGAATTTGAACCTAAATTAGCCTTATTTGTGCCGAATAACGATCCTTTGAAGTATTATAAAACTTTAGCCGATTTTGCCATCAACAGTTTACATAACAATGGCTGGTTAATGCTAGAAATCAATCGAGCATTTGGGAATGAAACGCTTGAATTGTTAAAACAGAAAGGGTTTTCGGAAGTAGCTTTGATCCATGATTTTCGAGATAATCCGAGGTTTGTGATTGGAAAACGATAAATCGTTTATTGTTTCGCCAAATATTTCCTCGCACTATCTAAGGGGAAAATTACTTTTATGCCATTTTTCTCTCTTAAATAAGTAATTATCTCAGCGATGTCCAAGGCCTCCAAGCGATTATTAGCAGGCATAAATCCATCGTATTTTTTCCCATTTACCAGGATTTCGCCCTTTTGTCCATATTTAATTAAATGGACCAATGATTGATTTTTCACGCGTTGAAATAAATCCGTCCCCATCACTGGCGGATACAAATCCTTCAAACCTTTTCCATCTCTTTGGTGACAGTTTTCGCAATGAGTTTGGTAGGCATTCATTCCTTCAATGGAATATTGTTGACGCAAAATTTCTTCTTTGCTTTGGCAAGAAACTAAACTGAATAGGCCTAAAAACGCAATGTATGTCAACTTTTTCATTGTTTCTCTTTTAATAAAATTTCCATGTCCTCTATTAAATGATCAACCTCTTCAGGTTTTGTACCATCATATATCCCACGAACATGTTTGTTTTTGTCTACCAAAATAAATGCTCCACTATGAACAAACCCTCCCGCCTCATTTTTATCTTCTTGAGCAGTCACCATATAAGATTTTTCACCCAAAGTATAAATAGCTTTTTTTTCACCTGTCAATAAATTCCATTTCGGTGATTCGATGTGCAATCTTTTTGCATAACTTTTTAACACATTGGGGCGATCAAAATCAGGATCTATGCTGTAAGAAACGAGCGCAACCTCTTGATTGTTTTGATATCTTTCGTACAATCGTAGCATTTGGGTTTTCATTTTTGGACAAATGGTAGGGCAGGAGGTAAAAAAGAAATCTGCTACATAGATTTTTTGATCTAAATTTTTCTGGCTTACCCAAACTGAATCCTGATTCAGAAATTGGAAGGGTGGAATCGTGTGGTAAATGGTATCTATTTTCCCGCCAATATTTTGAGTCGTTTTAGGACCTAAAAAAGGTAATTCTTTCTTTTCCGTACAAGCAGAAAGGAATATGAAAATGAAAAGACTACTTAGAAATATATTTTTTAGCTGCATTTAAGGTAGAATCTGTAATATTTTCGACGGATTTTAATTGATTGAATTGTAATTGGAGATATTTTACTTGGTTTTTCACATCCATTTGTTCTAAACTATCCAAAGAAAAATGATGCATCCAATCCATCATTTCATTTTCGGCTTTCGTCAAAGAACGTATTAAATTTTTCACATGCGTGGAATCTTTTCCTGTTGAAATACTATCCAATTGGCTTTTCAGTTGTATAATCTCTTCTGTTTGTGGCATCAGTTTGTCATGTAAATTCATGACTTGTTCGTTTAAAACTTCTTTGGTTTTTTCTTCTGCTTGCTGACAAGAAAAAGTAGTTGAAATAATTACAACTAGAATTATGGATAAGAATACTTTCATTTTTTTCAAACTCGATTATCTGAAATAAGTTTTTTGACATTTTCTCTAAGATCTAAATAGCCATTTTGTCCCCCAATCATTTTGGCAATTTCATCAATACGCTCCTCTTCAGACAAATGTTTAATGGCAGAAACGGTTTTTTCTCCAGAATGGTTCTTGTAAACAAACAAATGTTTTTGACCTGCCGATGCAATTTGAGGTAGGTGAGTAATCGCAATTAATTGATGCTTTCGACTCATCTGGCCCAACATTTGGCCTATTTTTATGGCTATTTCTCCAGATACACCTGTGTCGATTTCATCTAAAATTAAAGTAGGTAATGCCCTTTTTTCAGCCAATAAATGTTTGATGGAAAGCATTAATCGACTCATTTCTCCACCCGAGGCAATGAGTTTAAACGGTTTGGGAGAAAGACCTTTGTTGGCAGAAAATAACAATTGAATTTTGTCTAGTCCGTTTGTCCCTAATTCTTTTTCTTGAATATCCCAATCCAGCATGGCATTGGGAATACCTAATTGTTGCAAAGAATTAGATAGTTGTTTAATGATTAAATCAATAACCTTTAATCTACTTTCTCTTAATCTAAGTCCCTTTTGATTCGCTAATTCCAGCGCCTTGGTCAAGTTCTCTTGTGCGATTATTAAGTTTTCGTCTAGATTTTCCACTAAACTTAATTCGTTTTCTAGTTGTTCTTGGACTTTTATTAATTCGTCAACGTCTGCGACATGGTATTTTTGAAGTAGTCGGTTTAATAAATCGAGTCTTTGTTGAAGCGCATCTAATTCAATGGGTTCAGAAAGGCTAGATTCCGCCTCCGATTCTATTTCTAAACTTAAATCTTTTAATTCAATCCAAATGGATTCTAGTCGACTTCTCCAATTTTCAAAATCACCTCCCCATTTGCTCAAGGCCTGACTTTGTTGCAGCGCCAAACGAGTTTGTTGCAAGGCCGAAAAGTCAGAAATACTTAATAAATTACTTAGGCTTGCTAATTTTTCATGAATTTGTTCTGCATTTTGAAGTCGCTCTACTTGGCTACGTAAATGCTCATATTCACCACTTTTTAACTGAGCTTTATCTAGTTCATTTCGTTGAAATTGCAAATAATCTAGATTCTGTTTACTTGATTCCGCTTTTGATTGTAGATTTTTAAAAATATCTACATTTTTAGAATAATCTTTGAAACTTTCGACGTATTGAAGTCTGATTTCTTGATTTTGAGCAAAACTATCTACCAAATCCAAAGAGAAATCAGCATGGTACATCCAGCTATTATCTTGTTGGGAGTGGATATCGACCAATTCTTGTCCAATTTTTTTAAGTGCGTCTAAATTGACAGGACTGTCATTGATAAAACTTCTGGATTTTCCTTGCGGATTGATTTCCCTACGAATAAGGCAAATGGTATCCCAGTCGATATCTTCTTCGAGAAATATATCTTTTAAATGGGGGTAGTTTTCAATATGGAAACTACCTTCAATGATGCATTTTTTTTGTTGATCAAACAACGATTTCGAATCTGCTCTTTGGCCCAGTAATAAAGAGATGGCGCCTAATAAAATGGATTTTCCTGCACCCGTTTCTCCTGTAATGACAATTAATCCCTTGTCTAGATCTAAGTCAAGGGTTTCAATCAAAGCATAATTTTGAATATGTAGATGCTTGAGCATTTTTTAAATTGTCTTCAAACCCTGAAATTACACAATTTCTTTGTTTCAATTTTATTTCTGTAAAAGAAGAAAAGCTTTTTGATAAAATTTATCAATAATTTGTACCTTTGGGAAAATTTTTCGCCTAGTTAAATTAACACCAACGAAATGAGCGTTTTAGTCAATAAGAATTCAAAAATCATAGTTCAAGGATTTACCGGAACTGAGGGTACTTTTCATGCAGAGCAAATGATTGCCTATGGCACTCAGGTTGTGGGCGGGGTAACACCTGGAAAAGGAGGAGCGAAGCATTTGGATCGCCCTATATTTAACACAGTTCAAGAAGCTGTTTCAACAACAGGAGCTGATACTTCTATTATTTTTGTGCCGCCAGCATTTGCTGCTGATGCAATTATGGAAGCAGCTGATGCTGGAATAAAAGTAATCATTTGTATTACTGAAGGTATTCCAACAAAAGATATGATTGTTGCGAAAGAATACATTAGCAATCACGATTGTCGTTTGATCGGACCAAACTGTCCAGGAGTAATGACAGCAGAAGAGTGTAAAGTGGGTATCATGCCAGGTTTTATCTTCTCTAAAGGTAAAGTAGGAATTGTTTCTAAATCAGGAACTTTAACCTATGAAGCAGTAGATCAATTGACAAAAGCTGGTTTAGGTCAAACAACTGCCATTGGAATTGGTGGAGATCCTATCATTGGAACAACGACGAAAGAAGCTGTTGAATTATTGATGAATGATCCTGAAACAGAAGGAATCGTTATGATTGGTGAAATTGGTGGAGGTATGGAAGCAGAGGCAGCAAGATGGATCAAGGCAGATGGAAATAGAAAGCCAGTTGTAGGATTTATCGCTGGACAAACTGCTCCAAAAGGTCGTCGTATGGGTCACGCAGGTGCCATTATTGGTGGTGCAGATGATACGGCAGAGGCAAAAATGAAAATCATGCAAGAATGTGGTATTCACGTAGTATATTCTCCAGCTGATATTGGAGAAACGATG
>JBJTNH010000014.1:0-22887 GCA_046073945.1 Aquirufa sp.
ATTATATGCCAAATGGGAAAAAAGAGGAGATGAGTTGATTTTTACCATTCAAGGAAATAGATTTTTACGAGGCATGGTTAGAGCCATTGTAGGAACTTTATTGGAAATTGGTTTAGGAAAATGGACAAAATCCGATTTACAAGAAATTTTACATTCCAAAAATCGACAAATGGCTGGTAGGGCAGTGCCAGCTCAAGGATTACATCTCATGAAAGTAGAATTTCCTAGTGCTACTTTTTCCTCCAAATGTTCATAATTACATCTAGCAAGGTGGCAGCTGAATTGACTTTTATGGCCTTAGGTTTATAATTAACGCCTTTCAAGTTATACTTGCTGATCCAGATTTCTTTGAAACCTAATTTTTCAGCTTCCGCAATTCGTTGATCAATCCTTGTTACTGATCTTAATTCACCACCTAAGCCAACTTCTGCCGCAAAGCAAATGGAACTATCAATGATTTTGTCTTCATAAGAAGATACAATCGAAAGGCAAGTGGCTAAATCTAATGCTGGATCATCTACACGAATGCCGCCGGTGATATTGACAAATACATCTTGAGTACCTAATTTATAACCTCCTCGTTTTTCTAAAACGGCCAATAGCATATTTAATCTCTTGGCATCATAACCTGTTGCCGTTCTTTGAGAGGTTCCATACGTTGAATTAGTAACCAATGATTGTATTTCAACCAATAAAGGCCTATTTCCTTCTAAAAGAGTCCCAATTGCGATTCCAGAAGAAGCTTCATCTCTTTGTGAAAGTAAAATTTCTGATGGATTTGTCACTGGTCTTAAACCAGATCCTAACATTTCATAAATACCTAATTCAGATGTACTGCCAAATCGGTTTTTAGTAGTTCTTAAAATTCGATAAATCAAATGTCGATCTCCTTCAAATTGTAGCACAGTATCCACCAAATGTTCTAATACTTTTGGACCCGCTATGGAGCCTTCTTTGGTAATATGACCCACTAAAAAAATAGGTGTTCCACTTTCTTTCGCGAATCGCATTAATTCTACGGCACATTCTCGAACTTGGGAAACACTGCCCGGGCCTGATTCAATTTTGTCCGAAAATAGGGTTTGAATAGAATCAATTATGACCAAATCGGGTTCTAATTCAACTAAATGCTTGAATATTTGTTGGGTATTTGTTTCTGTTAATAAATAAAGACTTTCAGATTTTGTGCCTAAACGATCGGCTCTTAATTTGATTTGTTGATCCGATTCTTCTCCGGTTACATAAAGTGTTTTAGGGCCTTTTAAAGCCAATGCGACTTGCAATAATAGAGTCGATTTACCTATTCCTGGTTCTCCACCAATTAAAACTAAGCTGCCCGGGACAATTCCGCCTCCAAGCACACGATTAAATTCACTGTCTTGGCAAATTAATTTGGGATGATTTTCAAAATTGATTTCATCCAATAATTTTGGCTTGGAACTTGGTTTTACTCCTGTCTTAGTCTTCCAAATTTCAGCAGGATGGTTGCTTACTTCAATCAATTCCTCCACAAAAGTATTCCATTCACCACATGATGGACATTTTCCTAACCATTTAGGAGCAGAATGTCCGCAAGATTGACAAAAAAAAGAAGTTTTAGCTTTAGCCATTTTTAAAATTTAGACTTCAAAATTACGCTTTGATTTGGTTTTTTCTTTTTTTTCGCTCGAAAAAGGATAATTTTACAAGCTAATTGATTTTTGATCGTTATAGACGCATGAAAAATAAAATAAATATACTCTTTTTGCTTGTTTTTTGTCTTGGGATGAGTCAAAATATGCAAGCGCAGTTCAAAGGCGTAAAAGCCGCAACGGATAGCTTTTTCAGGCTAGGCATTAAAGGCGGTGTCAATTTATCGACACTTAACACATCTTTATTGAGTAGTGGATTTAATCAATTTTATGTTGAAAATGCTAAAAATCAGACGGGTTATGTCGCAGGAGTTTATGCTCGTTTAGGTAGAAATATTTTTTTAGAGCCTGAATTGTTGTTTTCTGCCAAAGGCGGGACATTTAATGCGACCAATGTAGTAACTGGCGATAAAAAATTGGTTGACATTAATTATACCAATATTGATGTTCCCTTGTTATTAGGTATCAAATTAGGGCATTTACATTTATTAGGGGGACCAGTTGCTTCTTATCAACTATCTGCGAATGAGTCGGTTGATGCCGCTTTTAACAATTATTTAGGTGGGTCCATTGCCAATGGTTTGTCCAAATCTCAATTGGCTTATCAAGTAGGAGCAGGAATAGATTTATTAGGAATTACTTTGGATGTTAAATATGAAGGAAGTTTGACAGACATTGCAAAAGATATTAAAGTGCCTGCAGGTGTGACATTATCACAAAAACCTAGTTTGGTACAAGTAACAGTAGGAATAAAAATTTTATAAAAAGAGGGGGAACCCTGATTAGAATGAAAGAACAAATAGCATCGATTCAAGCAGAAGTAGAGTTGTTTTCTATTTCCAATGAATCAGAATTAGAGTCGTTTAGAATTCAATTTGTCGGTAGAAAAGGTCGTTTAGCCAGTTTATTTGACGAATTAAAAAATGTAGCTGCTGAAGATCGTAGAGAAGTTGGACAAGCATTGAATCAGCTGAAAAATTTAGCTGAAACCAAGTTTACCACTTTTCAAGAGCAATTTGCAGCGAGTCAAGTTAATTACCCAATTCCATCCGATTTGACCTTATCGGGACCTATTTCTCAAGGATCTTTACATCCTTTGACTATTGTTCGTGCTAGAATTTTAGAAATTTTTAATCGAATGGGTTTTTCTGTTTCAGATGGACCTGAAATAGAAACCGATTTTTACAATTTCACCGCTTTGAATTTTCCAGCTAATCACCCTGCTAGGGAAATGCAGGATACTTTTTTTATTGAAAAGGGGCAAGGTGAAATTCAAGATGATGTTTTATTAAGAACACATACTTCCAATGTTCAAATTCGTTTGATGCAGCATTCTAAGCCTCCGATTCGCTCGATAATGCCAGGTAGAGTTTATCGAAATGAGGCCATCTCAGCTCGTGCACATTGTTTATTTCATCAAGTGGAAGGCTTATATGTGGATAAAAAAGTAAGTTTTAAGGATTTGAAAGATTCATTGTATCATTTCTCCAAAGAAATGTTTGGGAAAGATACAAAAGTTCGTTTCAGACCATCTTATTTCCCTTTTACTGAACCAAGCGCAGAGATGGATATTACCTGTTTAATTTGCAAAGGAGACGGATGTAATGTTTGTAAGCATACAGGTTGGGTGGAAATTGCAGGTTCAGGAATGGTTGATCCGAATGTATTAGAAAATGTGGGAATCGATTCTAAAGAATATACGGGATTTGCCTTTGGTATGGGAATTGAACGTATTACGATGTTAAAGTACCAAATTAAAGATCTTCGTTTGTTTACTGAAAATGATGTTCGATTTTTAAGACAATTCAATTAACGATTATTAACAAAATTAGAAAGGATAATTTCTTTTCATCAGCTAATTTAGATTTTTTAAAATTGAACAATATGCAGAATTTCAAACAAGTAAACAACCTGGTCGGTTGGATTGTTTTTTTAGTATCCTTAATCACTTATACCTTAACCGTTGAACCTACCGCCTCATTTTGGGATTGTAGTGAGTTTATTGCTTGTTCGTATAAATTACAAGTTCCACACCCTCCAGGGGCTCCTTTATTCTTATTGCTTGGTAGAGTATTTTCATTATTAGCTTTGGGAGATGTTACCAAAGTTGCATATTGGGTTAATATGCTTTCGGTGGTGACAAGTGCATTTACCATTTTGTTTTTGCATTGGACCATTGTAATGATTGGTAGAAAAGTTATCAATAAGCCATTTAATGAGTTAACCAAAGATCAAAGTATCATTTTACTTTTATCAGGTGCAGTAGGTGCTTTGGTTTATGCATTTTCAGATACATTCTGGTTCTCTGCTGTAGAAGCAGAGGTTTATGCAATGTCATCCTTTTTTACAGCTATTGTAGTTTGGGCAGCATTCCGTTGGGAATTGGTCGAAAATAGGGCAGAAGCTAATCGTTGGATTTTGTTTATCGCTTATTTGATTGGATTATCTATTGGAGTCCATTTATTGAATTTGGTTACATTGCCAGCCTTAGCTTTATTGTATTATTTTAAAAGAGAAAATAAACCAACCTACAAAGGTGGATTCTTCGCCATGTTTATTGGTTTGGTCATATTAGGAATTGTTAACTCTGGAATCATTCCAGGTTTTCCTTCTTTAGCGTTCAAATTAGAATTGTTTTTTGTTAATTCCCTTGGATTTAGCTACGGAAGTGGTGCGATATTTTTCTTACTTTTATTGGTAGGAGGTATCATTTTTGGAATTCGTTATTCGGTTAAAAAGGGCAATGAAATATTGAACGTGGCCATGTATTCTTTGGTCTTTTTATTGATTGGATATTCAACTTATACAGTTGCTTTGGTGCGTTCTGGTTATAATCCACCCATCAATGAGAATGATCCAAGTAATATTTTGAACTTCTTGAAGTATTTAAAAAGAGAACAATACGGAGAGCGTTCATTGGTATACGGTCCTGTATATACGGCTCAAATAGAAGAATTTAAACAAGGTGAGCCTGTTTATAAAATGAAAGACGGTAAATACGAAGTGTATACGTATAAACCAGAGTATGTGTACCAAAAGGATCAACAAATGTTGTTCCCGCGTGTTTATAGTAATTCACCTCAACACGTGGCCTTGTATCAGGAAATGCTAGGAATTCCACCAGGACAAAAACCTAGTTTTAGTGATAATTTACGATTCATGTTTACGCATCAAATGGGTCACATGTATATGCGTTATTTATTATGGAATTTTGTAGGGCGAGAAAGCGATTTTCAAGATGCTTGGGCAATTAATACCTTTGAAGATAAATCTACTTTGCCAGATGCCATTGCTAATAATAAGGCAAGAAATAATTATTATTTCCTTCCTATTTTGCTAGTATTATTGGGATTCTATTTACTTTATTCCAAAAATGAAAAAGATTTTTTAGTTACCATTTTGATGTTTTTACTCACAGGTTTAGCTTTGGTGGTATATCTGAATTCGCCACCAGTTGAACCTAGAGAAAGAGATTATATTTATGTGGGATCTTTTTATTTTATGGCTATTTGGGCTGGATTGGGTGTGTTCCAATTGGCAGATTGGTTGAGTAAAATTGTTAAAAATGGATCTGTCAAATGGGCCTTATTAATTGTTTTAGGTTTTTCTGCTCCAGCGATCTTAGCTCAGCAAAACTGGGATGATCATGACCGAAGTGGAAGATATCACCAAATTGACTTTGCAAAGAACTTATTGAATAGTTGTGCACCTAATGCCATATTATTTACGGGAGGAGATAATGATACATTCCCTTTGTGGTATTTGCAAGAGGTGGAAGGATTCAGAACGGATGTTCGCGTATGTAATTTGTCGCTTTTAGGTACAGATTGGTACATTGATCAAATGAAGCGTAAAACGTATCTTTCCGATCCATTGCCTATTAAGTTGAACAAAGATTTATTCTTAGAAGGTATCAACGATCAAATTATGTTCAATGGAAATGATGCGATTAAAGCGATGTCTTTACCTGATTATTTGGAATTGGTTCGTAATAATGATTCCCGTATTCAAGCTCAAACGCAATCAGGAGAAAGTATCAATACATTCCCGTCTGATTCTTTGGTTTTACCAATTAATGCAGCGGAAATTGCTACGAGCAAATGGTTTCCTAAAGAATTTGTTCCTTTTTTATCAGATCGCTTGGGATGGAAATTGCCTGCAAAAAATATTTTTAAAGGTGAATTGATTCAATTAGAAATTATCTCTAATAATGCTTTAGATGGTTGGAAGCGTCCTATTTATTTTGCGTCGACCTTACCAAATGATCAATATTTAGGTTTGAAAGAGAGTATGCAATTGGAAGGTTATGCCTTTAGATTGATGCCATTTAAAATCAACGGTGCCAAGGATGGTTTTGTGAATTCTAAAATTATGGCCGACAATATGTTGAATAAAATGTATTGGAGAGGTTTGGACAACGAAAAAATATATTATCACGGCGATTTTTATTTAGGAATTCCAAGTGTAACTGCTCGTTTAAATACGTATCGTTTGGCTGATCAATTAATCCGTGAAGGAAATAAACCTTTGGCAAAAAAGGTCTTGGATCATTTAGATAAAGTAATGCCTAATAAAGTAATCCCTTATGACCAATTTACTGCTAGTATGGTAGGTTTATATTTGGAATTAAATGATGAGAAAAAAGCCTTGGATATTGCTAATATCATGGTGAAACGCGATTCAAAAGCTTGCGATTATTATTTTTCTGAGGGAATTCGTAGCCATGAAAGAGATATTCAAATTGCATTATATGAAATGAATGTGATCGTTTCTACTTTGAAAGAATCCAAAGTGGCTCCAACGAAATATCAAGAATTGGAAGCTTTGTTTGAAAAGCAAATGAGTAAAACGAATTAGACATAATTGAATGATGTTTATCGACGATTTTGAATTATTAAAAAACAATCCTAGTACCATTTTATTACAAGATGGTCCTAGGATTGTTCTCGTTTGTGGTGATTATCAAGGTCGTGTGATGACAAGTTCTTCACAAGGAATGAATGGATTCAGTTATGGCTGGATAAACCATGATTTAATTCAATCCGGTGAAAAAACACCCCACATGAATGCCTATGGAGGAGAAGAACGTTTTTGGATGGGGCCAGAAGGTGGACAATACAGTATTTATTTTAAATCAGGAGATTCATTTGAGTTTGCTAATTGGCAAACGCCAAGTATAATTGATTCGGAAAATTATCCTGTCGTAAATAAAGAGATTAATAGTATTACTTTCGAAAAAGATTTTTCAATTAGTAATTTTTCGAATACCAATTTTAAAGCTAAAATTGTTAGGAAAATTTCATTGTTAGGCAGTGATCAAGTTGAAAAAAAGTTGGATATCTCTTTATCAAACATCCATTGGGTTGCTTATCAAACCGAAAATTATTTAACCAATATTGGTGAACAAGATTGGAAAAAAGAAAATGGCCTATTATCCATTTGGTTATTGGGAATGCTGAAAGCTTCTGATCAAAATACCATTTTAATTCCTTATAAAATGGGTCAAGAAGCATTTATCAATGATGCTTATTTTGGCAAAATTGATACGAATCGTTTAAAGAAAAAGGATGGAATTTTGTATTTCAAAGCGGATGCAAATTCTCGTGGGAAGTTAGGGATTGCACCTGAAGCTTTGATTCCATTGGCTGGGTCTTTTGATGCTAAAAATGGAATTTTTACTCTTATTCAATTTGACTACCAAGACCATCAGGAATATGTAAATTCTATGTGGGAAATACAAAAAGAACCTTTTAAAGGGGATGTTTTAAATGCCTATAACGATGGTAAAAATGATTTAGGTACTCAAATGGGACAATTTTATGAATTAGAAAGTTCTTCTCCTGCTAAGGAATTAAAGATAGGAGAAAGTCTTGCACATACACAGAGAACTTATCATTTTCAAGGTGATTTCAATCAATTAAATGACATATCAAAGTCTGTTTTAGGGGTGGATTTGACCGTGGCAAAACATATTTTTGATTAATAATTAAACCTATTTAATCTTATTATGCTTATTCTAGTCACTTTAATTGCCATCGTGGGTCTAGTTGTGGCCTTAACCTATTTGAAAATTCCCCCATTTGCAGCATTTTTGGCTGTTAGTATTTTAGCTGGTTTAGCTTTTGGATTGACTGCATCCAATTTGTTTAACGCGGTACAGTATGGTATATCTAGTACAATGGGCAGTATCGCTGCTATTCTCGCTTTTGGTTCTATCTTAGGGAAATGGATCGGATTGAGTGGTGCAGCTCAGAACGTTACTTCTTCATTGTTGAAGTTTTCAGGACCTAATTTTGCCCGTGTCGCCTTTATGATTGCTGGTTTTCTAGTGGGTTTACCATTGTTTTACTCGGTTGCTTTTATGTTATTGGCGCCCTTGGTCATTACAGCTTCCGCTAAATTAAAACAGCCTGCTACCTTTTTAGCATTACCCATGTTAGCATCTTTGACGGTTACTCAAGGCTATTTACCTCCTCATCCTGCTCCTTTAGCTATCATGCAAGAATTTGGTGCTGATTTTGGGAAAACTTTGTTCTATGGAATCATTATCGCTATTCCTGCCATTTTAATTTCTGGTTTACTCTTTGGTCGCACTACTAAAAACATTCTTACGGAACCGAATCAATCTTTCATTTATGAGGATTCAACAAAACACCATTCAGATTTTTCAGTTTCGGTTTCATTAAGTTATTTCCTGATTTTATTACCCATTTTATTATTAAGTTTTGGGACTTTTTGCCAAACGATATTTCCATTATTATCTGAATATTTAAGTAATCCCGTTTTTTCCTTATTAATTGCTTTACTTACGACATGGTTGATTTTATTGCTTAAAGGATTTGATAAGTCGATATTAACTCAATACGCTGCTGATGCAATTAAAGATGTTGCAGGCATTATGTTGATTTTCGCTGGTGCAGGAGCATTGAAACAAATTTTGGTTGTAGGGGGTGTAAGTCAATATATTGCTACTGCGCTCGGGCAATCATCTTTCAATATTTATTTTTTAGGATGGAGTATGGCGGCGATTATCCGCGTATGTGTAGGTTCTTCTACAGTAGCGGGAATTACAGCTGCAGGGTTTATGAAAGTGTTATTGGTACAATCCCATGCTGATCCTAATTTGTTGGTCTTGGCCTTGGGAGCGGGAAGTATGATGTTTTCCCATGTTAATGATACGGGTTTCTGGCTTTTTAGAGAGTATTTTCAATTGAATTTGAAGGATACTTTGCGCTCATGGACCACAATGGATACCTTAGTTTCCATTACGGGATTATTAGGAGTTTTGACTTTGGAATGTATTTTATTTTAAATAAAACAGCGTTTCCCAATCATTGATTGAAAAACGCTGTGAAATTTTTGTTTAGATATCCTAACTAAACATATCTCTTACTTTATGGAAAAATCCTTTTTCAGATTTTCCTGGTTGCGGAGCAAAATTTGGTGAATCTCTTAATTTTTCTAGAATTTCAGTTTCTTCTTTTGATACAGTCTTTGGTGTCCAAATATTAACGTGTACCAATTGATCCCCCGTATGATAACCATTCAATTCTTTGATTCCTTTACCCTTTAATCTTAGGATTTTACCACTTTGTGTTCCTGCTTCTATGGTTATTTTTGCTTTTCCACCAATGGTTGGAACTTCTACAGATGTCCCAAGTGCTGCATCGACAAAACTGATGTATAAATCAAAAATGACATTGTTGCCATCTCTGTGCAAAACTTCATGTTCTTCTTCTTCAATAACAATTAAAAGGTCTCCTGCAATTCCACCTCTTGGAGGAACATTTCCTTTACCAGACATGGATAATTGCATATCATTGGATACACCTGCTGGAATTTTGATTGGGATGATTTCTTCTTCTAATACTCTACCTTCTCCAAAACAAGCATCACATTTGGCACCTACACTCTTTCCTTCTCCGTTACATGTTGGACATGTCGATGAAGTAACCATTTGTCCAAGCATGGTTTGCTGTACTCTTCGAACCTGTCCAGAACCTTGACAAGTGCCACAGGTTTTCAGATCTGTTCCGTTTTTGGAACCATTTCCAGAACATGTTTTACAAGCTACATGGCGTTTTACTTTGATTTTCTTTTCAACACCATTGGCTATTTCTTCCAGGTTTAATTTAAGTTTAATTCTTAAATCTGTTCCTTTTCTTTGCCTTCTTCCACCACCTGAACGACCTCCACCTCCAAACATATTGCCAAATGGACTTTCGTCACCGAAAATATCTCCAAAGTTAGAGAAGATATCTTCCATGTTCATACCTTGACCACTGAAACCACCTCCGCCAGCAGCACCACCCATTCCCGCATGTCCGAAACGGTCATATTGAGCTTTCTTTTGAGCATTACTCAATACCTCATAGGCCTCTGCAGCTTCTTTGAATTTATCCTCGGCTTCTTTGTTATCTGGATTTTTATCCGGATGGTATTTGATGGCCAACTTTCGATAGGCCTTCTTTATTTCCTCTTCTGAAGCTGATTTTGATACTCCTAATACTTCGTAATAATCCCTTTTTTGAGCCATTTTTATATTAATTTCCTACCACCACTTTTGCATAGCGGATTACTTTTTCATTTAGTTTATATCCTTTCTCGATTACTTCAATCACTTTTCCTTTGTCTGCTTCCGTTGGAGCTTGGAATTGAGTGATGCAGTCATGTAAATCGGCATCAAATATTTCACCTTTAGCTTCTAATTCTTTTAAGCCTTTTGCTTGCAATGCAGATGTAATTTGTGAGAAAATCAATTGTATGCCTTCCGAAATTTCACCTTCTGGCGCATTGGCCAAGGCTCTTTCATAATTGTCTAATGCAGGTAAAAGTTCTTTGATAACACCTTCAGAAGCTGTTTGAATCAATTCAATTTTTTCTTTAGCTGTTCTTTTTCTGAAATTTTCAAAGTCAGAATACAATCGAAGATATTTTTCTTTCATATCTGCTAACTCATCCACTGGAGTTTCATTTGCATTGTTTTCTGATGAAGTGTTTTCTGTTGATTCTTCAGGGTTTTGAGAATCATTTTTAATTTCTTCGTCCTTTACGCTCGTATTTTCTTTCTTTTTCATAAGGCAAAATTAATAAGGCTTATCCGTAACACAAATTCAGCGCCAAAAACAATTTTCTGACAGTTTGACATAATAATGCGAATTAAGAGTCAAAATATCTGATTTTCATTTCTCTAATTACCGCTTTTGGCTTCGGCTCCGCTCAGCCAACGCTATTTCTTCTTTTTTTAAAAAAAGAAATACCATAGAAAAAGAATTAGCCAGAAAATTGCATTGTTGGCAATAAAAAGGATAATCAAATTTGATTTAGCTACAATTTTTGGGAAAGAGCCTCAATTTTAGTTTTTAACACTTAATTCGCATTTTTACCTATTACCTTTTACCTCTTACCTCTTACCTATTACCTATTACCTTTTACCTATTACCTATTACCTCTTCTCTAATCACTCACCGGCTCCTGAATATTTACCAACACCTCCATTTTTTCCCCATTTGGTAATTGAACAATGCCATGTCCGTCGTCGTCCAACTCATCCGATTTGACAGAAATAAGCGTTTTATTTGGATATTGAATGCGTAAAATCAGACATCCTTCAATATCAACGATGATCGGCTGAGATTTACTTTTATTGGTTGTTAACACTTTGGCACGATAAAGTCCATCTTCAAAAATGCATCCTCCGATTGGAAACAAAAAAACGTAAATAGAAAAAATCAAGTGTAACATCCTGAAAACGACTGAAATTTCGTAAAGATATCTTATTTTTAGAATTGCTTCATCATTATTTCCTCATTTCAGTATGTTAAAACGGTTTCTCTTTTTTGCATTTGTTTTTTTTAGTCTCCACAATGCTACTTTTGCCCAAGAACCCCTAACATTAAAATTAGTCAAAGACGAGTTTTGTCAATACGTTGATTTAAACACAGAAAATATCATTCAGCTTCTATCTGCAAACAACAATGATTTCATTCAATTTATGGAGAAAAATCAATTTAGAAAATCTGAATTAGGCAAGAAAAATGAATACATCGCTAACAGTACAAAATTAAACCACGCCCGACTTCTAAGTAAAGATGGGAAATCAATCCATTTTACTTTCTCTCCTATTCAGGCAGACCAAATCGCTCATTTCATCTCCGACCTACACCAACACGCGAAAATCCAAAAAACGATTAAAAAGGCTAATAAAAAGACTTTTATCGTACAATTCCTTCATTCATCTCTAAATAAAACCTACCAGATTGCATTAACAGAAAAAATGGAAACAGAAGAATATGTTGGAAGAACAATAACGGTTAAAACGCTGGAAGTGAATGTAGAATGTCGAATTTAAAAGACTTCATTTCCCTGAATACACCAACAAATCATACACTTTGCACTCATAGATAGAACTTGGATTTTTCAATTTTACCTTCACATAATGCTTTGCTTGGGGAATCAAATATTTCCAAGTTAATTCATACCTGCGAGTAGTGAAAGAAACGGGTAATTTGGCCACTTCCATTAATTTCCCATCTAAAAACACTTCCATGTCAAATGTATAAGAATCTAACGAGCCCCATTTGGATGCCTCGCCTGTCAATACAAATCCATTTCCTTCAAACTCAAATTCCATCTCATCTTTCAAGGTTTTACCGATTCCTCTACGCTCAATAGGTCTCATTCCTGGAAAACTTTCTTCCATTTTGACAGATTTGGGTGACTCAAAAGGAATTTCAATGAGACTATTTTTTATTTTTCCTCCATGATTTTCGATATTTTGAAGCGCATGTCTAAAGCCCATTTCATATACCTTATTCAATGAAGTACTTGTATATTTAAAATCAATATCTTCAGCCTCTTTTAAGCCTAATTTCCAATAAGCTGGTATTTTTTCATAGCCCAACATTGTCCCTAATATCCCTCCTGCGGAAGATGGATTACAGTCGGCATCCTGTCCACAGCGGGTCGTTATATCTAAGGTTTTTGAATAGTCCCCATTTCCATATAGCAAACCCAATACGACATAGGCAGAATTAATGGTTGCATCTATATTATATGGCCTAAAAACACCATCTGGACAAGAAATATCTTGTGCCCATTTTTTCTGAATCTCAAACCAAGTAGCTTTCCAATCATTAGGAAATTTTTTATGCCAAGAAATGACATCAGCAATGCATTGGTAATATTTACTTTGTTTAGGAATGGTTTTCAATGCTTCCTGAATAATTGTTGGAACATCATTCGATACAAATGCCATCGAATAACATGCCCCAATAAAAACTCCTCCATAATAACCATCACCATAATTCATGATATGTCCTATTTTATCCGATATTTCGGAAGCGACATTGGGCATACCTGGAGACATTAAGCCAGCAAAATCACTCTCGATTTGATAATCAATACAATCTGCGTGCGGATTATTCATCCAATGGCCAGATTCAGGCGATGTCATTCCATTCAAAATATTGTATCTCCCCGCTTGATTGGCATGCCACAAGGCATAACCTGCATGGGCGTATGCATTTGCATGAGCTGAAATTGGTGCTTGTAAACCATTTTTTTCAAAAACTTCTACAAAAGTTAGATCCATGTACAAATCATCATATAATCCTGGATTTTCAAGCATCGTTTTTTTCAAATAACCATCATACCAAACAATGGGCTGGTAGGCATCTATAATTGTTCCATTATACCGAAATTCCATCGGTCCGCCATAAGTAACACCAATGGTTTGACCGGCCCAGCCACCTTTGATCTTATCTAATAAAACATCTTTCGAGATCTTTTTAATGCTTTTTTGTGCTGTAAGCAATTGACTGATAAGGAGAAAGAGGAAAATAAAAACTTGTCTAATGGCTATTTTCATGTCAAATAAATATTACAATAAGGCTAGCAATTTGAGAAAATCCACTTTAAAACCATAATTTTAAGAAATAATTGAATATTTCATCGATCAATTGAATCTAAACTAACATGGAAAGAAGGGATTTTATTAAAAAATCAAGCTTATCACTCATTGGATTACCACTGTTAAACACCTATTTTAACAATTCAAATAAAATTATTGAAGAATTTCAACTCGTAAAATTTAATCCAATCACTAAAGAAGAGCGATTGATTCGAATTGCCAAAGCTCAAAGATTATTGATTGAAAACAACATTCAAGCACTGATATTAGATGCAGGAACCAGTTTAGATTACTTCACTGGCTTAAAATGGTATCCAAGCGAACGAAGTATGTTGTGTATTATCCCTCAAAATGGCCCCATACAATATATTTGCCCCGCCTTTGAAGAAGATCGATTTCAAGAATTAGACAAAATTGGGGATCAAGTCTCAACATGGGAAGAACATGAAAACCCTTTTTCATTGTGCTTCCAAATTCTTAAAAAATTGGGTATCACCAAAGGGCAATTAGCCGTTGAGGAGCAAACTCGTTTTTTTATAGCAGATGGACTCAAAAAAGCTGGAAAAAATTTCCAAATTATCAGCGGAGACCCTATAACGGTCCCTTGCCGATTGATCAAATCACCTCACGAAATTGAATTGATGCAATTGGCCAACAATGCTACCTTAAAAGCCATTGAATATGCGTATACTTTTCTAAATGAAGGGGTAAGTACCAAATTCATTGCCGATAAAATAGCTTATGCCCATACCCAAATGGGTACTGTACACGATTTCGCCGCAGTTACTTTTGGACTGGCTACTTCATTTCCACACGGTAGTAATAAAAAAACACCCTTGAAAAAAGGAGATGTAGTGATGATGGATGTGGGTTGCCGAGTAGGTGGATATAGCTCAGATATTACCCGAACAATTGTCTATGGTAAAGCTTCAGACAAACAAAAATTCATTTGGGAGTTGGAAAAAAAAGCTCAATTGGCTGGATTTAAAGCTGCTCAATTAGGAGTTGCCTGTGAGGAAGTGGATTTTGCTGCTAGAAAAGTAATCACGAATGCTGGATTTGGACCTAACTATCAATTACCAGGTTTACCACATCGAACAGGACACGGAATTGGCATGAATGGCCATGAATGGGGAAATATGGTCAAAGGCAATAAATTACCCCTACAAGTAGGAATGTGTTTTAGCATTGAACCGACCATCGCCATTCCAGGTGAATTTGGTGTTCGTCATGAAGATTGTGTGTATATGACCGAAAATGGCCCGAAATGGTTTACACAACCAAGCAGTGCTATTAGTTATTAGTTATTAGTGTTTAGTTATTAGAGAAAAGAGGAAATAGAAAAGAAAATCTAAACTCTAATAACTAATAACTAATACTTCATAACTCATACCTCATTTTCACACAACTCGGAATATCAGAGTCATAATGCGACACATAAATCAATGTCATATCCGAATGATCAGCCAAAAAATCTATGATATTTTTGATGTGTTCAATTTGAAATTGATCCAAACCTTGACAAGGTTCATCTAGAATTAATAAGGGAGGATTTTTCACAAAAGCCCTTGCTAAAAGCACCAAGCGTTGCTCACCAGTAGAAATACGCTGAAAATATTGGTTTTGTAAATGACTAATTCCAAGAATTTCCATCCAATCCAAGACCCGTTTTTCCTGCAAATCGCTCAATTTTTTGAATAAACCGATTGTATCAAATAATCCTGATCCAATCACCGACAAACAACTTGCAGCCGTTTTAAAATACAAGTGCAACTCAGGACTAACAAATCCTATGCGTTTTTTAATGTCCCAAATGCTTTCTCCACTTCCCCTCCTGCGATCAAATAACCACAATTTTTGAGAATAACTTTGAGGATTATCTGCCGTTATCATGCTTATCAATGTGGATTTACCCGTTCCATTGGGTCCTTTTAAGGCCCATTTATCGCCTTTATTGATTAACCAATTCACTTGGTTTAAAATCACTTTATCTTGATATTGAATCCTTGCCTCCTCCAATTTCACAGCAACTTCAAAATCTGGAAATTGATTTTGATCTTGAATTAAACCTTCCAATTTCATTTGCCAATTTTCGGAAATCTTCAAAGATGAATCTTGAGAAGAATAATGCTCCCTAGAGCCTTTCCACTTTACTTTGCCATGCTCAAGAAATAGTACTTTATCCACTAAATCAGGTAAATCTATTGGACTATTGATTAAAATAAAAGGGACTCCTTGACTTTTTAATTGTTTCAATGATTGAGTCAATAAACTCCTTCCAGCCACATCTAATCCTAAATAAGGATTATCAAAAATCAAATAATCTGGATCCTTTAATAAGGCTTTTATAATTTGTAGACGCTTATTTTCGCCATTGGACAATTGCAATAAAGGTTTATTCCAATGTTCTTTTAAATGAAACAATTCCAGCAATTCTTGCACTTTTGTAGCATCTTCTTCCTCTAATTCCTCCTTGATGGTGTAAGAATCCTGTGAATCAGCTGAATTAAATCGCTGTTGAAGATAAAACTCATTGACATTACTTCGATTTTTAAATTGATGTTGTTGATCCACCAATAAAACAAATGGATTTTTTCTATCACCCAAAGCTTTAAATTCCACTTCACCTGTTCTAAACAATCGACCTGTTAATGCCTTAGCTAAACTCGTCTTACCTGCCCCTACTCCACCCACAATAGCCCACACCTCATTTTGATACATCTCAAAATTTACATCTTTCAAAATGACCTGGTTTCCATACGCAATTCCCAAATCTTTTACTTTCAACAATAAGTCATTCATGCTGTATATCTTGAGAAAAAATGCACTTTACTTCCTGATAAAGGTCAAGCCTTTTAAATAAAAATAAATAGTTTTTAACACTTAAAGTAAATTTAATGCCTTTTTTCAGGTATTTGGTCGCAAAATATTCATTTTGATACAATAATTTCAAAAATATTTACAACATTGCTTCTTCATTTTATTAAACCTATTACAATCATGTTAAACGAAGAACAATCAATCAATAGTCAATCTAGACGTAACTTTTTATTAAAAGGCTCATTAGCATCTTTAGGAATTTTCATGGCAAGTAAATCTACTTTCGCTCAAGGAAGTTTATTCGCTGGTCCTAATTCTAAATTCGCTGGAGTTCAAATAGGAACAATTACCTATTCATTCCGTTCTTTACCAGGAAGTATTCAAGAAACCTTACAATATTGTGTTGATTCAGGTGTAAGTGCAATTGAATTAATGGGTGAAGCTGTAGAAGATTACATCGGTAAGCCTAAAAATCCAGTGGCTATGCCAAGATGGCAACCAGGTCAACCAAGACCAACTTTGACTGACGAGCAAAAAGCAGCCATGGCGCAATACAACAAAGATGTAGCTGCATGGCGTGAAACAGCGAGTATGGATAAGGTAAAAGAAGTGAAAAGTATGTTTGATAAAGCAGGTGTTAGTATTTATGCTTTCAAGCCCAATGCTTTAAATCCCAACAATACTGATGGAGAAATTGAATATGCACTAAAAGCTGCGAAAGCTTTGGGAGCGAATTCTGTTACGATCGAATTACCAACTAACCCTGATCATTCAAAAAGATTAGGCGATTTGGCGAGCAAGCACAAAGTATATATTGGATATCATGCCCACCTTCAAGCAACTGATACCGCTTGGGATGTTGCATTGGCACAATCACCATATAATTCCATGAATTTAGACTGCGGTCACTATATCGCAGCAGGTGGACCTAATACCACAGAATCTTTGTTGAAATTGATCGAAAATAAGCATGATAGAATTACATCCATGCACATCAAAGATCGTAAAAACAAAGAAGGTGGTGGACAAAATATGCCATGGGGACAAGGAAATACGCCTTTGAAAGAAATCTTAACTCTTTTAAAGAATAAAAAATATACATTCCCCGCAACCATCGAATTGGAATATGACGTACCAGCAGATTCTAACCCAGTAGCTGAGGTGAAAAAATGTGTTGAATACGCGAAGGCGATACTTTCTTAATTATGAGTTATGAATTATGAGTTATGAATTTGGGGAATATTTTTTCCACATTTCATAACTCATAATTCATAATTAATTTCAACGCCTCCACTAAATCACTAGCAATCAAACTAGCTTCATTTTGAGATTCTATGGCTTTGTCGCCGGCCAAACCATGCAGGTAAACTCCCATACATGCAGCAATACTAGGTGAATATCCTTGAGCACACAAAGAGGCAATTATTCCTGTTAATACATCTCCACTTCCTGCGGTGGCCATACCTGCATTTCCGCTTGTATTTTCATAAACTAGGCCATTGTTAACAAATATTTTAGAATTTTTACCTTTTAAAACCAAATTTACCTTCTTTTTTTCAACAAACTCAAAAGCCTTTTGAAGACTATTTTCAATATCCAACTTTTCACCCATCAATCTTGAAAACTCGCCCAAATGAGGAGTTAAAATATGCTGAGGGGTTAATAAACGTTGAAGGTCAGGGTTTGCTGACAAAATATTTATCGCATCGGCATCAATGACAATCGGCCCTTTGAAATGAGTTAAAAAATATGTCAAAATGGAAGTAGCCTGAATACCTAAACCAGGTCCAATGGCAATTGCATCGACTGATTCCAAAGATATTTCAGATAAAAACCCCTCCTTTTCTGAAGAAATCGACATGATTTCAGGACAATAAGTCAATAAAGCTTGAAGCGATTTTTCTGGCGCACAGGCAGTTACTAATCCACAACCTGCACGTAAGGCCGCCTTAGCAGTCAACATGGGAGCTCCGTATTTCCCTTCGCTCCCACCAACTACAAGGACGTGTCCAAAGGTCTTTTTATGTCCGTCGGAAGGACGAACCAAAAGATGCTTTTGAAACCAATCGGCCGTTATAAACTCCATTTGCTCGATTTATGAATAAATATTTCGCTTCAAAAAGTCATTTTTCCACTTTCCTGTCGGATCTAATCTCTTAGCCAAGGCTAAAAAATCTTTGTATTTAGGATATCTACTATGTAAAACATCAGCAGGCATCGTGAATATTTTTCCCCAATGTGGTTTTCCTCCAAATGGTTTCAATTTTGCTTCTATTTTAGGCAATAATTTCAATACCTCTTCTGTATTCGGTTTCCAAGTAAAGTGAATGGCTACAACATCTTGTTTGTAGGCTGGACTCATCCAAAAATTATCTGCAGCAATACTTCGCAATTCTGTTACATATAAAACGGGATAAATTTCTTTGTGCATTGACTCAATAGCCATGATTGCTTGATAGGCCAACTTTCTAGGCACAAAAAATTCAGATTGTAATTCAGCCCCGTTACTTGGAATAAAATCCATTTTAAAGTGAGGTAAACGCTCATACCAAGGACCAGGAACCCCCATTTGATCCGTACAATTGATTGGAGAATTGACCTTAATTGGATGTAAATTTCGAGTCGCTGCTTTTGCGCCAAAAAGCTCATTTCCTAAGCTTTCATACGTTTTATCGGTTCTTCTTTTAACCCAAACTTGATTAATATTCTTATCTAACCAATGTGTAAATAAACTTACTGAATATCCTGAACCAAAGATTTGATCAAAATGATCTTTCAATTGCGACATGGGCAAATTTTCAAAGACGTGTTGCGTCACATCAAATTTAGGTTGGATTTTCAATGCCACCTTGTAAACGATTCCCAAAGCTCCCAATCCAACTACAGCACCATAAAAATCAGGATCTTTTTCTGTTAACAACAAAGTGGAACCATCCGCCTTTATGATTTCAATCGCAGCGACAGCGGTAGATAAATTTCCATTCTTATCTCCTGAACCATGCGTGCCAGTGCTTGCCGCACCCATCACGGATATGTGTGGCAAGGAAGCTAAATTATGCACAGCGTAGCCTCTAGCATCCAACCACTTACCTAAAGTTCCATATCGAATACTCGATTCCACCCAAACCAATTGATTTTTTTCGTCTAATTCTAAAACCTTGTTTAAATAAACCAAAGTCACATGCGACTCATTCGTGTCTGCAATCGTATTAAAAGAATGTTTAGACCCTAATACTTTTCCATTTTTCAACTTTTTGACCACCTTAATTAACTCCTCCTTTGTTTTAGGAGCCAATAATTCTTTTCGATGATAAGTTAGATTCCCAGCCCAATTGGATTCCAATTCTGCTTGAGAAGCACTAGGCCATTTGAATAAACTCAGAGAAAATATTCCCAAGCTAGATTTTTTCAAAAATTCAATTCGTTTCATTGTTAAATCTTTAGAGTTTTATTATTCAGAATAAGCTGAAATCGTTTCAATTTGACCATTTGCCAAATGTTTTAATTCCGCTACTTTAATATTTCTTAAATGTGTTTTACCAGACATTTGAACATCATGGTAATACAAATACCATCTACCTTGAAATTCAACGATAGAGTGATGATTCGTCCAACCTTGTACAGGTTTTAATACTTCTCCTTGATAAACAAAAGGTCCATAAGGAGAATTTGACATAGCATAAGCAATGTGATGTGTGTCTCCAGTTGAATAACTCAAATAATATTTTCCATTAAATACGTGTATCCAAGCTGCTTCAAAGAATCTTCTTTCATGATCTGAGGAAATTAATAACTTACCCGCTTTGTCCACAATTTTCACATCCTTCAAAGATTCAGCCAATTCAATCATATTGCCTTTCAATTTAGCAATTTTAGGCATTAATGCGGGAGAATCATTGGCTGGCTGAGTATCGTCTAGCTGATATTTACCAGACTTCCATCTTTGTAATTGACCACCCCAAATTCCACCCACATACAAATAATGATCTCCATTTTTATCCTTGAATACACATGGATCAATACTGTAAGAACCTTGGATAAAGTCTTTTTCTGCAATAAAAGGCCCTTCAGGCTGATTACCTTTCGCAACTCCAATTCGAAATACACCTTCTTTATCTTTGGCAGGAAAATATAAATAATATTGACCATCCTTTTCTGCTGCATCAGGAGCCCAAAGCATTTTAGATGCCCATGGGATATTTTCAAGAGCCAAAGCAACCCCGTGATCTTGTACTGATACTTGTGGTGAACTTTGAGAAAAAACATGGTAATCTTTCATGGCAAAATGACTTCCCATGTCATCTTCTTTAACTCCTGCTTCAATATCATGCGATGGATAAATATAAATTTGACCATTAAAAACATGTGCAGAAGGATCAGCTGTATATAGATGTGTGACCAAAGGTGGATGTTTGGGATTACTATATTTAACCTGACTAAAACTAGGGATGGAGATTAATCCTAAGACAAAAAATAAAAGGTATTTCATTGGTTAAATTATTTATTTATAAAGATATTAATTCTTTATTTTTACCCTTCAATTTAACGAAAATATATTAAAATGAAAGATCAGCTAAATCTTATCAATACAGCTTTATTATCGTTTGGAATGTCTGGTAGAGTTTTTCATGCACCTTTCATTCACCTTCATCCAGGTTTTGCTTTATTGGGCAGCTGGGAAAGAAGTAAAAAAGCCATTCAAGAATATTATTCAGATGTGGAATCTTACGAAAGTTTAGAAAAAGTCTTATTGGATGCATCCATCGAATTAGTAATTGTAAATACTCCCATATATACACATTTTGAATATGCAGAAAAAGCACTTTTAGCAGGGAAACATATTGTAGTAGAAAAAGCCTTTATGTGTAATTCGGAAGAAGCCATAAAAATCAAAGAATTAGCCCAAAAAGTAAATAAACAGGTTTTTGTGTATCAAAACAGGCGCTGGGATTCTGATTTTTTAACGGTTAAAAAAATCAAAGAAAGTGGCATATTAGGCGAAATCGTGGAAGCAGAATTCCATTTTGATCGTTTTAATCCCAATTTGTCCCCTAAACTACATAAAGAATTGGAAGGACCTGGAGCTGGTATTGTCAAAGATTTAGGAGCCCATGTGATTGATCAGGCATTATCTATATTTGGAATGCCGGATAAAGTTTATGCCGATTTAAGAAAATTAAGAGAAAATACCCAAGCTGAAGATTATTTTGAAATACTTTTATTTTATCCTCATTTAAGAGTACGACTAAAAGGGGGATATTTCATCAAAGAGGCAGTTGCCTCCTTTCAATTGCATGGTCGATTAGGAAGTTTTGTAAAATCAAGAGCTGATAGACAAGAAGCTGATTTACAAAGTGGGAAAATTCCTTTTGGAGAAAATTGGGGAATGGAAACTGAAATTGATTTTGGTGTGTTAAATACTGAAAAGGAAAGAACCAAGATTGTTTCGGAAAAAGGTGAATATATGGCATTTTACGAAAATGTATTTGATACGCTCAGAAACAATGGGCAGGCAGCCGTTTCAGCACAAGATGGAATCAATTGCTTAAAGGTCATTGATGCAGCATTTTTAAGTAATCATGAGCAGAGGGTGATTGAGTTGAGGTAAGAGGTAAGAGGTAAGAGGTTTTCTCTTTTCTCTTTTCTCTTTTCTCTTTTCTCTTTTCTTATTGTTAAAAAAAATAGAAATAAAACTGAAGACAATGACAAACAAAACGGAAACCTTGTTCAAGCAATTTGAGCCAGAATTGATGAAAAAAATCCAACAAGTTGGTTTAGTTAGGAAATTTAAGGCAGATGAATACTTAATGAAAACAGGACAAAACATTCGTTCTGCTGTTTTGGTATTGAGTGGAATTATCAAAGTATTTAGAGAAGATGATGAAGGGAATGAAGTATTCATGTATAATATTCATCCAGGGGAAGCCTGTGCCATTTCGATGACATGTGCGGTCAGAAATTTGTCTAGTCAAGTGATGGCCAAAGCCTTGGTTGACACGGAGGTTTTAGCCATACCTGTAGAATTAATGGATGAATGGTCAGGTAAATATAAATCGTGGTATCAATTTGTTTTAGAAACTTATCGCTCAAGGTTTGAAGAATTATTGGATACTTTAGATCAAATCGCATTTAGAAACTTGGATGAACGTTTGCTTTGGTATCTAAAACAACATCAAAAAAGTCTAAAAACCAATATATTAAAGGCTTCATTTACGGAAATTGCGCTTGAGTTAAACTCTTCCAGAGAGGTAATTTCCCGTTTAATGAAAAAATTAGCAGAAAAAGGACATATTAAAATCGATAAGCAGAACATTGAGATATTGAACTTGAATATTTAGAAAAGGTAAGTTGATGTATGATGTAAGATGTATGATGTAAGATGTATGATGTAAGATGTATGATGTAAGATGTATGATGTAAGTGTCTTGTCCTGAAATAGGTTGACAGTTTTGGTTTTCTAAAACTATTAAAAAATTCTCATTAGGCTGCATATAGTTCAGAAGGTTTTTTCATTTTCAGAGCTAA
>JBJTNH010000015.1:0-6233 GCA_046073945.1 Aquirufa sp.
GTAGCACATAATTTGGCTACTTCACGAGAGTGTTGCAATAGGTTTTGACCATAAGAGGAACGGAAACGCATACGACCAATCATTTTGATTAACTCTGGATGCAATCCATGTATTCCCAAATCAATCACTGTTTTTTCTCCAATCTCAATGATTTCATCTTCAATATTCTTTTTGGTCTTATTGACTACTTCTTCAATACGTGCAGGGTGAATACGACCATCTTGTACCAAACGGTGTAAAGATAAACGCGCAATCTCTCTACGTACAGGATCAAAGCCCGAAATGATAATCGCCTCAGGGGTATCATCAACAATGAACTCCACTCCAGTGGCTGCTTCTAAAGCTCGGATATTTCTACCCTCACGACCAATGATTTTTCCTTTTACATCATCCGACTCAATATTGAAAACAGAGACACAGTTTTCAATGGCATTTTCAGCTGCTGTTCTTTGGATGGTTTCAATCACCACCTTTTTTGCTTCTTTGGTGGCTGTCAGTTTCGCTTCTTCAATAGCAGTTTTTACAATGGAGCTTGCTTTGCTTTCTGCTTCAGCCTTTAAAGCATCCATTAATTGTTGTCTAGCTTCGTCGGCAGAAAGATTAGAGATTCGCTCTAATTGACTAATTTGATTAGCAAGCATTGCCTCTGCTTCTGCTTTTTTACGCTCAACTTCCTCCGATTTTTTACGATAATTTTCTTCTTTAGAAGCTAAACTTTGCTTTTGAGATTGAATATCTTGATCAATCTGTTTTTGTTGATCTTGTTGTAAAGCTAATGTCCTTTCTTTTTCTCTTAACTTTTGTTCGTTTTCGATTAAAATTCCTTTTTTCGCTTGGCTTTCTTCTTCAAATTCAGCTTTCAGGCGTAAGAAGTTTTCTTTGGCTTCCAGCATTCGGTCTTTTTTGATATTCTCAGCAGTGATTTCTGCATTTTTGATGATATCATCTGCTTTTTTTTGAGCTTCTGATTCTAAATTTTTGTTGACTTTGGAAAAAAATATTTTTCCAGCAAACACCCCACCTGCTAGTGCTACGAGTGATGTGATAATTGTTATTATTGACATAGGGTACAATTTTATGTTTTGTACAACAGTTGCCAAATCTGAAAGAAGAAAATGGGGAATTAGATTTTATAGTTACTAACTAGTTCCAATAGGTCATTATTTTGTTCGTTTACAGTTGAACTTAGAGTGCTTAACTCCGTGTCAAATTTCACTCCACACATAGCTAAATCTAAAGCTACTAATGCCATCACCTTATTAGGATCAGAACTGTTTGTCTTTTTTTCATAGTATTGAACCAATTGGTTAACCATATTGGCAGCGTTTCTTACACAATATTCCTCTTCAGGGCTTACTTTTAAAGCTAGCGTTTGGATTCCTAATAGTAAATTACAAGGAAGTTTTTGGCTCATTTATTGCGTAATATTTCAATACTTTGATCTATAATTGCTATATAATTATCTAATCTTTTCTTCAACTCAGCAGTTGGGACTGCTGTATTATCTGTATTAACTACAATTTTAGTAATTTTATCTGATATTTTAATGTTTTTCTCCAATTCTTTTACTTTGTCTTTGGAGTTTACTAAATCTGCAGTTTTGCTTTTTAATTCCTCTTTTAAACTTTCAACCTCTCTTTTTAGTTCATTAATTGTTCCTTCATTTTCACGTAAGGTTGATACCATCTGACTAATTTTCAGTTGTAGCGTTAAGTATTGTGTTTTTAGTTCTGGATTCATACGATTATTTTTCTGCCAATTGAAGTTGACCATTTTTGAATTGGAACTCTTTGAAAATGAAAACAAGCATAAATATCAAAACTCCTAAATTTTCTTTGATGAATTCTGGGATACCCCAATCGGGAATATAGGTAGATAGTTGGATGGCACAAATCCCTAATAATAAATAAAACAATGCCTGCTTCCATTTATATGGTGCTGGATCGTAAATTTGGCCGCCTAAATAACACAAGAGTGTCATCACAATACTCGAAGCTAAAAATGACCAAGCGCAAGCAATATAGCCATATTGTGGAATGAAGATTACATTACCTACTAAGGTTATAATTAGTCCTATGAAGGTGATAATTGTTCCCATGTAGGTTTTGTCTTTGACTTTAAACCAAACGGATTGGGTGTAATAAATTCCTAAAAACAAATTAGCTAAAAGAAGAATCGGAACAATTCCAATTCCTTCCCAGTAGATGGGTCTACCCAAGAATATTTTTTTAATCCAAAATAGGTTACAAGAAACCCCCACCCAAAGTATGGTGCAAATTAGGATGAACCAATGTGTGACAAGTGCTAAATTTTGTTTGCTGTTTTCTTCCGTTTTTTTGCCTAAAAAGAAAGGCTCTGCTGAATATTTAAATGCTTGAATGGCTAAGCTCATGAAAACGGATAGCTTGTAACAATTACCATAAATTCCCAAAGCATCATGACTGCTTCTATTTGGATAGAAATTGGCAGGCAAAAGTTCTTCTAGCAATAATCTGTCAAACATTAAATTGAACATCGCTGCTAAACTCATGAACATTAATGGGTAAGCGTAAATCCACAAAGATTTTAATTCTTTCCAATCCCATTCCCAGCGATATAAGGCAAATTCTTGTTTCAGCCAATAAAACAAAGTTCCATTGGAAATCAAATTGGCTAAAAAAATGTATCCAACTCCAATGCTAGGTAAATACAATTGTTTGATGAAATTTGGTAGTGAGTGGCCAATTTCTCCCTCATGAATGGGTTTTAAAATAAGTAAGAAGATCAAATTTAAACCAACGTTGACAAGGATTGAGCTGATTTTAGCTTTGACGAATAATCTTGTTTTGTGCTCAAGACGTAATTTAGCGAAGGGGATGGCCGTTATCGAATCGATGGCTAAAATGAATGCCATCCATTTTAAAAATATCCCTTTTCCTGGGTAACCTAATTGTGCAATTAATGGGTCAGAAAAAAGAAACAAAAGGATGGTGAAAAAGCTTGTCGTTGCTATGATGGCACTTAATATCAGTCGATAGTATTTGAGAGGAGCTTCTTTGGCAAATCGGAAATAGGCCGTTTCCATGCCATAAGTGTATAAAATGTTAGCAACCGCAATGTAACCATATAATTTTACATTGATTCCTGACTCAGCTGGTGAAAATGCTTTGGTATGTACAAATACCAATAAGAAATTGAGTGACCTTCCCAAAATAGTACTGAATCCGTACGATAAAGTTTCACCCGCTAATTTTTTTAGTATAGACATTCTTTCAATTTCACCAATTCAAAGTTAATCATTTTATTTATTTCTTGAAGTTTGCAAATAATGGTTCAAATTAAATTCCCAATTTCCTATTTCATCAATTTTTTAAAAATTGGACATATTGGTTAACTTGCACTTTCAAATAAAAAATACCCAATGCAAAAGTTTTTTTACGGACTACTATTTCTATTAACTATATCAGGAGCTATTCAAGCGCAAAATATTAGTTATTATCCATTTAATTCCCAATTAGCCATTTCTTCTAATCCAACTAACGTGGTGTTTTTGGAAGCTAGAATGCAAATGAATTCAGCAACTTCTGCAATTACAACAGAAACAGGTCCAATGATTACTTTTCATAAAAGCTCAAATGCTTTGTATTATTTTGGTGGCGGTGTGAATATTGGCTGGGCCTCTAATGTGCTAAATAACTCTTCAATTTTAAAAGGATATTACGGGAGTTTAGGTGTTAGAGCGTTTCCTTTTGAGAAAATGCCAAAATTTGGAATCAATTTTGAAGTGACGCCTTATACAGATACCAAAGTTGAAACGGGTTTATTAAGAGCTTGGATTGGTTTAAGCTATCATTTTGGACAAAATAAATTCCCTAAAAATCAAAAGTAATTATTGTTTTTGATAACCAATGGTTTGATAAAAGTTCTCTGAATAATTATCACTGAGTGGAATGTGATTCTCTCCAATTTTAATTTTTTGATTGCGAATAGATTCCACTTTTTTTAATGAAACGATATACGATTTATGTATTCGTAAAAATTCGTTAGAAGGTAATTTCTCCTCAATTAGCTTCATGGTCATTCGACAAACAACTGGGTATTTTTGAGTGGTTAGATGAATTTTGATATAATCCTTTAATCCTTCAATGTAAAGAATATCTTCCAGCATTATTTTCATCAAGGAATAGTCTGCATGAATGAAAATGTATTCTATTTTGTTTGAATCAGGGCCGATAGACTTTGTGTCATTTTTAATTTTGAAATAATCCAATGCCTTATTTGCCGCTTTTAAAAATCGTTCAAATGAAATCGGTTTTAATACATAATCGATTACATCTAAATTAAATCCTTCAATGGCGTATTGCTGATATGCAGTGACGAAAATAACCATCGGCTTGTTGGTTAGTCCTTCTAAAAACTGAACCCCTGTGATTCCAGGCATTTGTATGTCTAGAAAAATCAAGTCCACTTGATTATTTTGTAGAAATTCCAAGGCTTCAAAAGCATTTCTACAACGTGCTTTTAATTGTAAGAAAGGAACTTTGGCAACATTATCTTCCAAGAGATCCAAAGCTAGACTTTCATCATCTACGATCATACAAGAGAGTTTAGTGTTATTTTGAGGAATAAAATTCTCTGTTATTTCGTTTTCCATGTCTTAACAATTTGATATTTCTAAATGCACTTGGTAAGAATCTTCTTTTTCTTGAATGTTCAATGAATAATTATTTGGGTGCAACAATTCTAATCTACGTCTTACGTTCGCTAATCCAATTCCTGAGCTTTCGTCTTTTTTCTCTAATTTACTCAATGGATTTACTTTATTTTGAACAGTGAAAATTATTTTGTTGTTTTCGTATTTAAGCAAAATGTCTATGCTAGGATTTTCTATCATTCCCACTCCATGCTTAAACGCATTTTCAACAAAAGGAATTAAAAGCATCGGTTCAATGCTGCAAGTTGAATCAATTTGTTCTACTTGGTAATTGATTTGAATATCGTTTCCAAATCTAATTTTTTGAAGTTCAATGTAACTTTCTAGGTAAAGAGCTTCTTTCTGTAATGGCACTTTCGAATCGGTTGTTTCATAAATCATGTAGCGCATTAATTCGGATAGTTTAATAACCACGGGTTCTACCATTTCCGGTTTTCTTCGAGATAATGAAACGACACTGTTTAGAACGTTGAACATGAAATGTGGACTGATTTGAGATCTTAAAAATGACAATTCTGACTTTAATCGCTCATTTTCAGCTTCCTTAATGATTTCTTTTTCTTTTAAATTATCCGCAAAAAAACGATATGTGACACCAATGGTAACCACAAATAATAATTGAAAAGTAGTACCCATTACAGGTCCTCTCTTGTATCCATTTGATCTGCCTATTTTAGAAACATGATCATTGCTGAAAATCCAATCTCTAATCTCATCATTTAACCATAGCATGAAAATGATACTTACAAGCAGTAGAACTAAATAAAGCGCTACTCCGTGTTTTTTGAATACTTTTTGAATTAAAATTTCAGTATTTAAATAAAAAAAAGGAATGTTGGCAATGGCATAAATGATGAAAAATAAAGTCCATTGATTGTGTCTTGTAATTTCTTCAACATTGGCTGAATTAATGCTTGGTCGCATTAAATAGGGCAGGGATATAAAACACAACCAGAATACGAGATGTATCAGAAACGGTCTGAATTTAATGGAAGTTTGATTCATATATCTTTAGGGAAATTTTCAGCAAAGTATTAAATACTTTTTGAATTCTGAGATTAAATATACCTATAGTTTGAATGTGCCGATGAAATATAGAAATTTTTTTTATTGGAATTACTCAGTAAATTGTTTCAAATTTTAAAACCTATTTCAAATGATTCGGAAAATTCTCATTTTCTTCTGTTTTTCTTTGCCTGTTTGGGCTCAGCAAACAATTCCATTAAACGATTTAAGTGCTTTTGATCATCCCAGTAATAATTGGACCATTGAACAAATGGTGAAATCAAAGTATACAGATACTGCATTTCAAATTTCGATGGGAAAAGGGATTTTGGTAAATACTTTACGAAATGGAAAATATAAAAGATCAGATGATTTGAAGTTTCAATTAAATCATGGCGATATTCATCTGAAATTCGATTTTTTATTACCCAAAGGGGCTAATTCGGGCATTTATTTACAAGGTAGATATGAAGTTCAATTGTATGATTCTTGGGGTAAAAAGAAATTGAAATTTGGTGATTGTGGTGGAATATAT
>JBJTNH010000016.1:0-8561 GCA_046073945.1 Aquirufa sp.
GTTTTAGTTGATTTTTCAGCTGAATGGTGTGGACCTTGTAAGCAATTAAAACCCATTTTGGAACAAGTCAAAAAAAATGTGGGCGACACAGCAAAAATCATTAAAATTGATGTGGATAAAAACAGAAGCACTGCTGAAAAATTTCAAATCAGATCTGTTCCTACTCTAATATTGTTCAAAGATGGAAAATCTGTTTGGAGACAATCAGGCGTCATTCCTGCCAAAACTTTGGAAGAATTAATCAAAAAATATCACTAAAATTGAAAAATACCATTCAAATGAGAAAAATCATTCTTGCTCTTTCTGTTAGTTTAATCCTATTTTCTTGCAATAAAAGCAATGAAACAGGTTTAAAGGATTTACCTGCCAGTGAATTCCAATCCGCCATTTCATCGGATGAACAAAAGCAAATCATAGATGTTCGTACCAAAGGCGAATTCGAATCTGGACATATCGAAGGTGCTCAAAATATGGATATTCAATCGATGGATTTCCCAGAAAAAGTTGCTGGATTAAATAAAGAAAAAACCGTTTTTGTGTATTGTTTATCAGGGGGACGATCCTCTACTGCCGCAGCTCAACTTCAATCGATGGGATTTAAGTCCATCGTTAATCTTCAAGGAGGAATTTTAGCCTGGAATGCGGCACAATTAGGTTTGAGTAAAGAGGATTCAAAACCTGCCGCTTCTGGAATGAGTTTAGCGTCTTACAAAAAATTAGTCGCTGGCAAAAAATCAGTCATTATCGATTTCCATGCAGAATGGTGCGGGCCTTGCAAGCAATTGAGTCCAATTTTGGAACAATTTGTCAAAGAACAAAAAGGTGCTGTAGAATTACTTAAAATTGATGTAGATCAAAATCAAGAATTAGCAGCAGCCCTTCAAATTGAAGCTATTCCTTATGTGGAAAGATATGAAAATGGCCAATTAAGCTGGAGAAAAACGGGTTTATTTCCGGCAAATGAGTTGAAATAATTCAATTTTATGGCATTTTTGACGAACTCAAATTGTTTTATTTCTAATTAAATGAATTATTTTTAAGAATTATTTTCATTTAATTCCACTCCTTTGAACATATTAATCGTCCATGATCAGAAATTGCCCGTGTTTACTTATGGTGGAACAGAGCGAGTAATATGGGCATTAGGAAAAGAATTACACCTTTTGGGACATCAAGTCTCATTTTTATTACCCGTATTCACGCATTGTGATTTCGCGAAAATCATTGTTAGAGATTATTCAAAAAATATCAATGATCAAATACCAAAGGAAATTGATATCGTTCATTTTCAAAAAGAACCTGACCAACAAATCACCCAACCCCATGTGGTAACGATTCACGGTAACGGAAATGGGACTTCGCAGCTAAATATCAATACTATATTTGTATCTAAAAACCATGCAGAAAGACATGGGTCTACTTCATTCGTTCACAATGGACTTGACTGGAATGAGTATGCGAAACCAGATTTACAAAGAACAAGAAGTCATTTTCACTTCTTAGGAAATGCAGCTTGGAGAGTTAAAAATGTAAGAGGAGCGATAAACATCATTCAAAAAACGCCTCATGAAGAATTAGACGTTTTAGGCGGATATCGCTTCAACTTCAAAATGGGTTTGCGATTTACCTTTAGTCCACGTGTTCATTTCTTTGGCATGGTGGGAGGACAACAAAAATTTGATTTATTGAATCGATCCAAAGGCTTAATTTTTCCAGTACTTTGGCATGAACCCTTCGGTTTAGCCATTACTGAAAGTTTATTTTTTGGATGCCCTGTTTTTGGAACTCCTTATGGTGCTTTACCTGAAATTATCAGTTCGGAATACGGTTTCCTTTCAAACAACTCTCAAACAATATCCGAGCATATTCAGCAAGCCGAGTCCTATGACAAAATAAAATGCCATGAATACGCTAGGGAAGTTTTTGATTCTAAAACAATGGCAAAAAAATACCTTTCCCATTACGAAAAGGTATTAAATGGACAAACTTTAAATTTGAAAAATCCTCAATTGATGGAAAAAAATGGCCCAAAATTTTTAGCTTGGGCCTAATTTAGTCTACATTCGACCAGGTAAAATTTGATTCCAATATAAATAAGGCAAAATGTATTTTTTCAATTGATACATGGACCATCTTTCTTGTGATTGATCAAAAGGAAATGTTTCAGTAGGTACATTGTTGTAATCAAATTCAGCCAAAACTAATTTGTTATAACCGGTTATAATCGGACAAGAAGAATATCCATTATAAAATTCAGCAATGGGTTCTTCCTTCATGGTGGAAAGCAAATTACTCACCAAAACGGGAGCTTGCTTACGAATCGCGGCACCAGTTCTTGAAACCGGTAAATTGGCTGCATCTCCACAAGCAAAAATATTCTTAAATTTATTGTGTTGTAAAGTATGTTTTTCAACATCGATCCAACCTGCTTCATTCGCAATGGGGCTATTTTTAACAAAATCAGGGGCAGATTGGGGGGGAGTGACATGAATCATTTCATAATCCACCCAATATTCTTGATCCTTATTTGCTTCTCCAAAACCAAGGAATTTAGCTCGTTTATTTGCTCCATCAATTTCATCCAATTTTACAAAAAAATGGGTTTCGATACCGTATCGACTGATTACCTTTTTGAGTGTTTTCTCATATTTTTCCACACCAAAAACACGAGTCCCACCGCTCCAAAATTGCACTTGCGTTTTAATATGATGCTTTCTAAAATAATCTGCCGCTAAGTACAAAATCTTTTGCGGAGCTCCACCACATTTAATGGGCGTATTTGGATTGGTAAAAATGGCATTTCCGCCTTTGGTATTTTGCAGACATTCCCACGTATATGGCGCTGTTTCAAAACTGTAATTGCTACAAACTCCATTTTTGCCTAAATTTTCTTTTAATCCTTTAATGGCAGACCAATTCAGTTGAATACCAGGCACTACAATCAAAAAGGCATATTCAACTTCCTTGCCATCTTCTAAGACTACTTTATTTTGTTCAGGTAGAAATGATTTAGCCATTTGTTGAATCCAAGTGACATTCTCAGGCATTACAGAAGCCTCATCACGAACCGTATCATTGATATCAAATTCACCTCCTCCTACCAAAGTCCATGCCGGTTGGTAGTAATGCTTTTTGCTTCCTTCCACGATGGCGATATCTAAATTAGCCTCTTTACGAAGTAGCTGAGAAGCGACAGAAATACCTGCATTTCCACCACCAATAATTAAAATTTGATGTTTCATAGCAATTAATCATTTAACCTTATTTAAAAAAGATATAGTAATATTATCGGATAAATCTTATATTCATTGTGACTATTATCACGATGATGATTCATCAAAAGTGGCAATTTTGAAAATCATTTATAAAAACAAAGCCATGTCAAATTCTTCACCTAAAAAGAATTTTCAAAATTTAACAACTCTATTATACAGCTTATTTGTATTGTTGGTTGGTATGTTCTTTTATTTAGGATTTAATCAGATTCAAAAATTTGAAAAGGTAAAAAAAGATTCAACCCGCACTTATGTGGCTCCTGATTCTAATTTCAGCCATTTATGGTCAGCGCCGTCAGATTGGAGGATGATGTATTTAAGCAAAGAAGAAAAAGAGTTGGTACTTTATGGAAGAGAGTTGATTGCACATACAAGTGAATATTTAGGCCCAAATGGTTCTGTTCAACATAGTTCAAATGGCATGAATTGCCAAAATTGTCATTTAAAAGCAGGGACTCAAGCTTGGGGAAATAATTACTTTGCCGTTCAATCCACTTATCCAAAATTCAGAGCTCGATCAGGGACGAAAGAAGATCAATTTAAACGCGTAAATGATTGTTTTCAAAGGAGTTTAAATGGACAAGCCTTGTTGAAAGAAAGCAAAGAAATGAAGGCTATTTTGGCCTATATCAAATGGCTAGGATCTGATATTGAAAAAGGAAAAGTACCCAAAGGAGCAGGAATTTTTAAGTTGAAAAAATTAAAACGTGCAGCAGATCCTTCGAAAGGTCAAGCAATTTATGCATCGAAATGCCAATCTTGTCATCAGGCTAATGGGGAAGGAATATTAGCAGAAAATGGCAAATCTTACACCTATCCACCCTTGTGGGGGCCTCACAGCTACAATCAAGGTGCAGGATTATACCGTATTTCAAATTTTGCTGGATTTGTCAAATACAATATGCCTTTAGGCACCACTTATGATAAACCTCAACTTTCGAATGAAGAAGCTTGGGACTTGGCTGCTTTTGTCAATTCCATGCCAAGACCCGAAATGGATTTAAGTAAAGATTGGCCTGATATATCTAAAAAACCATTTGACCACCCTTTTGGCCCATATACAGATGGAAAATCAGAATTACAACACAAGTATGGCCCCTACGGAAAATAATATTAACTTAACTTGAATTCAGAAGTAAAGTGGAATTCTACATCCGGATTATTTTGTTGATTCATACGCAAAATCCAATCCGATTCAGCTAGAAAAACATAATTCCCATCTTTATCTTGTGCAATTTGTTGACCTTTTAAACGGACAAATTCCTGTAATTTTTTAGGGTCTTCGGCGGTAATCCAACAAGCTTTTGAAACGGACATCCCTTCAAAACGACATTTTGCACCATACTCATGTTCCAAACGGTATTGAATTACTTCATATTGTAATTCACCCACGGTACCAACAATTTTACGGTTACCTAACTGCGGTTGTGTGAATAATTGAGCGACTCCTTCATCAGTTAATTGATCAATCCCCTTTTCCAATTGTTTGGCTTTCATCGGATCTAAATTAATTAACTCTTTAAATATTTCTGGAGAAAAACTTGGGATACCTTGATAATTCAACACTTCTCCTTCCGTTAACGTATCTCCAATTTTAAAAGTACCGGTATCGTATAAACCAACTACATCCCCTGGAAAACCTTCGTCTACCACTTCTTTGTCTTGTGCCATGAAGTTATAAGGGTTCGAGAATCGCACATTTTTTTTCAAACGAATGTGCTGATAAAAAGTATTTCGATGGAAAGTTCCTGAGCAAATTCGTAAAAATGCAATTCGATCACGATGTTTAGGATCTAAATTGGCGTGTATTTTAAAGATAAAACCCGTGAACTTCTTTTCATTTGGCTCTACAATACGAACATCTGTTCCTCTTTCTTGTGTTGGAGGAGCTATTCGAGTAAATGTGTCCAATAATTCTTGAACCCCAAAATTATTCACAGCCGATCCAAAAAAGACAGGAGCAATATCTCCTGATAAATACGTATTTCTATCAAAAGGCTCATAAACCCCATCAATTAATTCCACATCCTCTCTCAACTGTTTGGCATCTCTCTCCCCCACACGAGCATCCAACTCAGGAGAATTAATATCCACCGCGTAAACTTCTTTTTCAATTTTGGTTTTATTGGCAGAAAAAAGATTCAATGATCGATCTAACAAATGATAAACGCCTTTGAAATTGGAGCCCATATTGATTGGCCATGTCAAAGGACGAACTTGAATGGATAATTTTTGTTCCAATTCATCCAACAAATCGAAAGGATTTTGTCCTTCCCGGTCCATTTTATTAATAAAAATAATCACGGGAGTTTTACGCATCCGACAAACCTCCATTAAGCGCTCAGTTTGCTCTTCCACCCCTTTCACGCAATCAATCACCAGAATAACGGAATCGACGGCTGTAAGAGTACGATAGGTGTCTTCTGCGAAGTCCTTGTGACCAGGAGTATCCAGAATATTGATTTTCAAATCATTGTACTCGAAAGTCATCACAGAAGTTGCCACGGAAATACCTCTTTGTCTTTCAATTTCCATGAAATCGGAAGTAGCCCCTTTTTTAATTTTGTTGGATTTCACCGCACCTGCTGTTTGAATAGCCCCACCAAAAAGCAATAATTTTTCAGTTAAGGTAGTTTTTCCAGCATCAGGGTGGGAGATGATTCCAAAGGTTGTTCTTTTAGCAATTTCAATATCGAGCTTACTCATTCGTGTTTTTTAAAATCAAAATGCAAAAATAAGCCAAAAAAGGGGGAATTAAAAGACAAAAAAATAGCCGATGCTTTCGCAACGGCTATTTAATAAAGTTGTTTTGAATTACACTCGAGTATTCAAATGCGATTTAGGTCTTCCGTAAAGGAAGTAAACAACTAAACCAAACAATAACCAAACAATGGCAAAAAGTTGTGCAGTTCTACCTAAATTCAAAATCAAGAATGTATTTACTATAATTCCCAATGGTGCAATGATATTCAAGCCTGATACTTTAAAAGGACGATCACGCTCTGGATCTCTAAAACGTAAAATCCAAACCGCTAAACAAACCATCGTAAAGGCAAATAAGGTTCCGAAACTGGTCATATCACCCAATAAGGAAATTGGGGTAAAACCAGCTACAATAGATACAACAGCACCTACTAAAATAGTTGATTTCCATGGTGTCTTAAATGTTGGATGAACCTCAGCAAAGAATTTTGGCAATAAACCATCCTTCGCCATTCCTAAGAAAACACGCGTTTGACCTAACATCATCACCAACATTACAGATAATAAACCTGCAGTTGCCGCAGCGGTAATCACAAATACAGCCCAAGGTTGTCCTGCCACATCAAATGCAAAAGCAACAGGTGCTTTTAAAGCGTCTCCCGTAATATCTTTGTAATTGATCATTCCAGTCAATACCAAAGAAACAGCGATATATAAAATTGTACAAATCAATAAAGAAGCAATGATTGCGAAAGGCATATCTTTCTTCGGATTAATGGCTTCACCTGCTTGAGTAGAAACAGCGTCAAAACCAATGTACGCGAAGAAAATTGCTGATGCACCTGAAATAATACCACCCCAGCCATAAGCAGGAAGCATTTCACCACTTTCATGTTCTACCAAAGTTTCATCAGGTATAAATGGAGTCCAATTAGCCACATCAATATAAAAAGCACCCATAATGATTACAAATAAAATCACGGCTACTTTAAGCACAACAATTAAATTATTCGCACTAGCAGCTTCTTTAATTCCTTTGACTAAAATCCAAGTCACAAACCAAACAATGACTAGAGCAGGTAAGTTAACAGCTGCTCCACCAAAGGAAACAGGGTCATTGGTTAAATTTGCTGGTAAATGTATCCCAAAGAGATGAAGCAACTTATTAAAATAGCCAGACCAACTCACTGCGACAGTCATAGCTCCCATGGCATATTCAAGAATTAACCCCCATCCAATGATCCATGCAAATAACTCACCTACTGTACCATACGCGTAGGCATAAGCACTACCCTCTACTGGCAACATAGCCGCAAATTCGGCATAACAAAGTGCAGCAAAAATACATCCAATTCCAGCAATTACGAAGGAAATTGCCAAGGCAGGACCTGCATGATAATGTGCCGCAGTCCCCGTTAAAACAAAAACTCCGCCACCAATAATCGCTCCAATACCAATGGCTGTTAAACTCCATTTACCTAATACACGCTTGAGCTCGCTTTTTTGCATGTCTTGCTCAAACATGTGCATCGGTTTTTTTCTCCAAATACTGTTGTTCATAGTGTAAGTTGTTAGTTGTAAGTTATGAAGAATGAAATATGAATTATGAATTATGAGGTATGAAATGACTTTCATAATTCATAATTCATAACTCATAATTATTTTACTTTTTCTTTTGCTCTTTTGTCGAAGTACCTAAGTCAATAACAATCGGAGCAGCAACGAAGATGGAAGAATAAGCTCCAAATACTACACCGATAAACATAGCAAATGAGAAACCTCTTAATACATCGCCTCCAAAAATCAACAATACAGTTACTACTAAAAATACAGTAGTCGCCGTCATGACAGTACGAGACATCGTACGATTAATCGACTGATTGATTGTTTTTATCATTAATTCTTTGTTTCCTAAATCAGCATTTAAACCTATTTCCTCACGAATACGGTCAAATACCACCACGGTGTCATTGATTGAATATCCAATTACAGTTAAAACAGCTGCAATAAACACTTGGTCTACTTCCAATTCAAACCCAAACAAACGAGTAATACCTACCATACCCAAAACCACAAGTGTATCATGCAATAAAGCAACAATACCACCTAGTGAATATTGCCATTTACGGAAACGGATTAAAATGTAAATGAAGATGGCTATCAAAGCATAGAAGATAGATAAAAACGATTGCGTCAAAATATCATCTGCAATGGTAGCTCCAACTTTAGATTCCGACAAAATTTTAGGAGAAGCTGATGAAAACTCTTTCAATCCATTTTCTAATGCCGTTCTAACGGTATTATTTGCAGTGATAGATTCATCTTCTACCAAATAAGAAGTAGTTACTTTTAATTTAGTTAAACCGTTGTATGTTTTAACCTCTGAACCTACTCCTTTAAAATCATCTTTCAATGCTTCTTTTACTTTTCCAGCTTCAACGGGTTGAGTAAATTCTACCACATAAGAACGACCTCCGTGGAAGTCAACTCCTAAATTAAATCCTCCTTGGATAAATAAAACAATTGCACCAATAGCAATCAATCCCCATGAGAACCAATAAGAATATTTACGTTTTCCAATGA